>NZ_JBHSMS010000041.1:0-25543 GCF_042656795.1 Massilia jejuensis
TTCATAAATTCTCCCATCGGTGAAGTTTACCAAACAGGAGTGTCCGAAAAAATCAGGGTACCTCAAGTCACCCGTCGCTGCGAGCTGGGCGTGGACTTGTCTTTGAGTGAGCAAGCTTTGCAGTTCGAGCTCCAATACCGGTGGTTCATCATGCCTTTCTCGACGCTCGAGAAACGCCAACTCAGCGACTCGCCTGCCGGGCAGCGGTATTCGTTCTTTTTCCGGTCGCAAACAAAGTCGGCCTTGTCGAATCGGCCATCAGCTTTGGCCCCTGACGTTTTCGTAGGCGGTACCAAGGCTGAGATGCCGACTTCATGACAGGCCAGGATTTCTCCTCCCTTGAAGTAGCCGGGATCGGCAATTGCCGTTAATGTCGACGTGCCGATAGCAGCACGGGCTTTCTTGGCCATGCCGGACAATTGGTCCCGGTCGCTGCCGCTATTGGTGACCTCATGCTCGACAATCAAATGATGTCTGGCGTCGACGGCGGTGTGCACGTTGTATCCATCGATGCCTGAGCCGCGCGTCATCAGCGAGCGCGCGTCCGGGTCAGTGAGCGAAATCTGCGTTTCACCAGTTTCTATCAGCTTCGCTTCGATTTTCTTGAGCGTCGCCATTTGCGATTTCATCGCCGCAATCTTGTCGTTGAGACAAGCGCTTCTCGATTTTGCAGTGGCTGGCTCCTGACGGTCAGCCGTATCGCGTTCTGCCAGGTAGAGACCGATCTCCGCTTCGATCTCCACTATTCTCCGCTTGAGTTTTGCGTCTGTAAAATTGCGGTCGCTGCTGTCGACGGCCTTGAATTTGCTGCCATCGATGGCGACCACCGCATCCGCGAAAAGATCCAGCTGCTGGCACAGCACGACGAACTGCCGGCAGACCTTGCCGATCGCCTTCCCATTATCCTTTCGGAAGTTCGCTATCGTCTTGAAATCCGGCGCCAGTCGGCTCGTCAGCCACATCAATTCGTTGCGCTGGCTTCGCGCTCCAGCCGCCGACTCGATTGAATACGATTGAGATAGCCGTGAATATAGAACTTGAGCAGAACGGCAGGATGGTAAGCCGGCCGCCCCGTCTTCGCTGGATGCACGCGCTCGAATCCGAGGCTAGCAAGATCAAGCTCTTCGACAAATACATCGACGACGCGAACCGGATTATTCTCAGTCACGCAGTCGTCCAGGTGCTCAGGAAGCAGCGTGCCTTATCTGCGATCTTCGTCTTCGATAAAGCGCTTCATTTGGCAGCCGTAGTGATGAGATACCGGCTCAACGTTTACTAATACGATTCCGTTTACACGGCTCTACGTTTTTACACGGTTTTCCGATTGCAGCCGTTCAGATATCCTCAGCATACGATGTTGCCATCCGGGAAAACAAAGGGTTTTGTTAGATACATGGACGACCCGGGTTTGTCCCAGTCCGAAATAGGCGGGGCCCAGTCGCGCTGCAGTGTCAGCCGTAAATCGCCTTCAACACCTCGGCCAGCTTGTAGCCGCCCTTGATCAACTGTTCCTTGGCGATCTGCGAGCTCGGCACCGGGTAGTTGCCCGGCACTTCCAGCGCGAACGTGTAATAGGTCTCGCCCTTCTTGCTGGTCTGCTGCGTGATCTTGCCTGGCACTACGTCGGCATAGGCGAACTTCGACACCACCAGCGCATCGTCGGCCCACTGGTAGGGCCAGGTTGCCGGGTCGCCGCTGTTGGCCTTGATGGCCGGCTTGCTGTCGATGGCAAACCGCGCGAACTGCTCCGGGGTTTTGGTTTGCACGCGGCGGAAGGCATAGTCGACCGTGGTGCTGTCCCAGTACGAGTGGAAGGGTTTGGTCAGCGCCTTCGGCACGCCTTCCCTGACCGGCTTCGGCTCGCCCGGCGGAATCAGCTGCGCCGACAGAGCGCCCAGCTTCTCGTCGTCCAGCAGCAGGTTGTTGCCGCCGCGCGAATCGAAGATCGCCGCCTCGTCGACGTCGGCATGCGTCTTCGGCACCACGAACTTGCCGTCCTTGCTGACGAACGCCGCGCCCACGTGCAGCGGCTGGTGGATGTCGCCGGTCATGTGGGTGAGCAGGATCAGCGCCTGGCGCTTGGTGAACTTGCGCGGGTTCAGCGCCGGGTCGGTCTTGCCCTGCAATACGGCGATGGCCTGCTTCAGGGTCTGGACGATGTCGACTTCGCTCGTGCCGACCGCGCCGTCATGGTAGTGCGCCAGCTGGAAGGGCACGTCGGTGTAGTGGTATTCGCCGTGCCTCGGGTGGGCCGTCGTGTAGTCGACCATTTCCGGCGATTGCGGGCCGCAATAGGTGCCCTTCACGCAGTCGGCCCAGTTGGCGATCGATGCGAGCGACTCGCCCGGCAGCAGCAAGGCGGCGATCTGCATTTCCGCTTTGCTGCCCTTGAGTAGTCGATCGGCGATGGCGCCGACGGCGCGGTGGCCGTCGCCGCCCCAGGCCAGGGCGCCGTTCGACGCGAAAGCGCCGGCAAGCGCGAGGACACAGGCGAGTGTTTTCATGGATTCTCCGTGGTAGGCGTATTGCGTTATTTTTGCGTGTCGAGTCGATCGATGCGCCTGGCCGGGGCCATGCCGGCCGCCGCGCCGCCGATCCCCGGATTGCGCGCGATGTAGTCGCCCAGGGCGTCGAGGTCGACGATCCCGGTGTCGACGCGATGCGTGCCCTTGGCAAATTCCGGGAAGTGGTCGCCGCCTTCGGCCAGGAAGTTGTTCGCCACCACGCGGTAGCGCTTGCCGTCGTCGACCGGTGCGCCATGCAGTTTCAGGCTGCCCGGCACCAGGCGCTGGCCGACGGGACGCCCCGCATCCCAGGTGTACGTCAGGCCTTGCGACACTTGCAGGATGGTCGCACCCGACGCGCTCGGACGCTGCCATTGCTGTTCCAGCAGGCGGCGCAGCTGGGCGCCGGTCAGGTCCAGCACGACCAGGGTATTGCCGAACGGGAGCACGGCCTGGGCATGGCCGAAGTTGGTGGTCAGTGCCGCATCCGAGGTTTCCAGGTCCTTGCGGATGCCGCCATTGTTCATGAAACCGATCTGCGCGCCCTGGGCGCGGGTCGCGGCCAGCACCGCGTCGGCAATCAGGTTGCCCAGCGGCGACTCGCCGGCATCGCCGGCCTGGCGCGCGACCACCGGCGCGCCGAGCTTGCCGAGGGGCCTGGCCAGCACCGCGCGGCTGCGCTCTTTCACGCCGGCCAGGTAAGCGTCCACCTTCGGGTCGGCCGGGAAGTGTTCCGGATTCATGACGACGTTCTTCACGTCGATACCGGCCACTGCGCCGCTGGCCGGGTCGACTTTCAGCGCGATGCGCGAGAGCAGGTGACCCGCCGCATCGGCCTGGGTCACGACGCGGCCGTCGACCGTGCACATGTAGCCCTGGTGCGAGTGGCCGGTGATGACCAGGCGGATGGCCGGGTCGAGCCGCTTGACGATGTCGACCACGCCGCCGCTGAGGCCCTTGCAAGCGGGCTGGTCGGGCGCCTCGTCGGTGCGCCCGCCTTCGTGGATCAGGGCGACGAACACCTTGGCGCCGTCGGCGCGCATCTGCGGCAGCATCTTGTTGATGGCGTCGGCTTCATCAATGAATGTCAAGCCGGCGATGGCCGAGGCCACTGCCACCGAGGCCGTTCCTTCCAGCACGGCGCCGACCACGCCGACTTTCACGCCCTTGACGTTCTCGACCCGGTAGGCCGGCATGAAGGGTTTGCCGGTGGCGCTGTCGAGGACGTTGGCGGCGAGATAGGTGAAGCGCGCGCCGCCGTAGCCCGGGTTCAGCTTGCAGGCCTTGGCCGGGCGCGGCGAGTCGCAGCCGCCCGCCTGCTGGCGCAGCAACTCCTTGCGGCCGGCGTCGAATTCATGGTTGCCGACCGATGACAGGCGCAGGCCGAGCAGGTTCATCGCCTCGATGCTCGGCTCGTCGGCCCACATCGACGACAGCGCCGGGCTGGCGCCGATCAGGTCGCCCGCGCCGACGAACAGCAGGTCCCTGTCTTCGCGGCGCCAGGCCGCCAGCGCGCCGCTCAGGGCTTCGATGCCGCCGGCGCGCAGGGTCTCGGTCTTGCCCGTGACGGCACTGGTGTAGGTGTACTTGCTCGGCTCGAGGTTGCCGTGGAAATCGTTGATGGCGACCAGGTTCAGGGTGACCGGACCCTGTGGGGCGGTGGCGCAGCCGGCGGCGGCCAGGGCAAGCGCCAGGAAGGATAAACGGGCGCGCACGCGCGGCAAAACGGTCATGACTCACCTTCACGAAAAAAACGGGCATGGACCCGCGTAGCAAACAGAATTATTGCACGGAGGCCAGTACACGGCCATCTTTACAGCCGCGTCCGCCCTCCCCCTGAAACGAAAAAAGGCCGGTGTCGCCACCGGCCTTTCTTGTCAGGTCAAGAACGCCAAGTGCTTAGAATTCGTACTTGACGGTTGCCTGGATCGCCCACTGCGATTCGTTCCGCTGCTGCTTGATCGTCACGTCGTCGGCCTTGTTGCGCACCGCGTAGACGTAACGGCCTTGTGCATCCAGGCCGGCGTAGTCGACGAAGCCGCGCTGGTTGCCGCCGGCCGGCGAGAACGGCACTTCTTCGATGTGGCCCCACTTCTTGTTGAGCAAGTTGCCAAAGTTCAGGAAGTCGAGCGTGAACGTTGCCTTGTTGCGCTTGAAGAGGCCTGGAATTTCCTGGCTGATACGCAGATCGACGGTGTTGGTCCATTTCGAGAAGCTCTCGTTACGGCCGACGACGCTGCCGGCGGCTTCACGCAGGTCCTTCTCGCTGTTGACGATCTCCCAGAAGCGCGCTTCGGTGGCCGCGCGGGCTGCCGCATCGGCGCCGAAGAAGGCCACTTCACCCGAGCCCGGGGCCGACGGAATGTACATCAGGTCGTTGCCGGCAATGTTGTCGCCGTTCAGGTCGTTCTTGTAGGTCCAGCTGTACGGCTTGCCCGAACGGCCTTCATAGAACACGCCGATCCGGGTGTTGTAGGTGCCGATGAACTTTTGCTGGAAGTTGACCAGCGCGTTGACACGGTCCTTGACCAGGTAAGCCGAGTTGGCCGCCACTTCCTCGTTCGGATTGAATACCGAACGCGCGCGGAAGTTCGAGTTCGACACCGACGAGGTCAGGGGCGACACTTCGGTGGCATCCGTGCGGGTGTAGGCGATCGACCAGCCCAGGCCCTTGGTCAGCGGGCGCGACAGCGATACGGTCACGAGGTTGCCTTCGCCCTTGCTGGAGTTCTTCGCCAGCAGCACATCGGCGAACGCCTGGTTGTTGCGCGCACGCGCGGTCGTCGTCACGCCCGAGACCGTGCTGACGGTGCCGTTGTTGACGTTGAAGCTGGCGGCGCTCAGGCCGGCCTGGTTCCAGAACATCTGGCGGCCATCCTTGCCGGTCGCCGTCGGTGCGCCCAGGTTCAGGTGCTCGTAGAAGATCGACGACTTGTTCCTGGTATGCAGGTACTCGGCGCCGAAGACCATGCCATACCATGGCAGCTCGGTATCGAAGGCCAGGTTGGCTTTCCAGATCGACGGCTGGCGCAGGCTTGGGTCCAGGATGTCGACGTTTGCCGCCGGCACCGAGCCGACGTCGGTCGGCTGGGCGTCCGGATTGGCGCTGAAGATGCTGCGGTTGGTCGGGCAGCGGTTGGAACTGGTGCCGGAGCAGTTGATGATGCGGGTAGAAACACCTGGATTCGAGAACGGGTTCGACATCCAGACCGTTGCCGCGGCACCCTGGAACAGGCCGGCGCCGCCACGCAGCTGGGTCTGGCGGGCGGTATCGAACTTGTAGTTGAAGCCGGCACGTGGCTGCCACAGCTTCTGGCCGTCGACGGTAACGGTGTTGTCGTAGCCGAAGCCGCCGGTCTGGCGACCGAACTGGCCGGCGCCAGCGACGACCGGGGCGGCCGCCGCGTTGTTACGCAAGGGCGTGCCATCGACGCCGGTCCGGTCGACGCGCACGCCGTAGCTCACGGTCAGCTGCTTGTTGACGTTCCAGTTGTCCTGCAAGAACAGACCGGTGTTGTTCATGGTGAACCTGGCGACGGCGTTGTCCAGCGACGAACCGGGCGCGGCGGTTTGCAGGGTGTACGCGGTCGGACGGCCATTGCGGAAGTTGCTCAACACGGCAGCCTCGATTTCCGCGGTCGTCACGCCGGCGCGGCTGCAAAGGCCTGCATTGAGCGTGTTGTCGCAAGCGAAGGTATAGTTGCCGTAGATGTTTTGCAGGAACGCGTTGTACACCTCGTTCTTGCTGTGGTCCAGGCCGAACTTGACTTCATGCGCGCCCAGCGTCCAGTTGGCGCCGGCGAAGTAATCCATCGTCTTGGTGCCGAGGACGTTACGCTGGCGCGAGTTCTCGGTACCGAAGTTGATGAAACGCGATGTGACCTGGGTGCCGCTCGGCGTACCGGCTGGCAAAGGACCACTGAAGCTCAGGCCGATCGCAGGCAGGCGCGCATTGTTTTCGGGGACCGCGTCGTAGTCGCGCATCGAGACACGGGCCTCGGTCGAGAAGGTCGGCGTCCAGTCCGAGAAGACCTGGGCAACCGCCGTTTCGATGGTCTTGTTGTTGCGGTAGTACATCGACTCGAGCGACACGCCGGTGGCCGAGAACAATGGATAGATCGGCTCGACCTGGTCGGTCTTGCCATAACGGAAGTTCGCGCGGTGGTCGTCGTTGATGTTCCAGTCGACCTTCAGCAGTTTTTCTTCCGATTCCAGTTCCGATCCGGCGCTTGGAATACCGCCGATGTTCAGTCCATAGACTTGCTGGGCGATCTGCTGGGCGCCGGCAATGGCGGATGCGGTGATCGGCACGATGGTGCCGGCATTCGAGCCGACGATGCCGAAGTCGGGGATCGAACGGGTGCTCTTCGATTTTTCGGTCAGGGCATAGATGAAGAGCTTGTCTTCGATCAGAGGACCGCTGGCCCAGATGCCCTTGGTGTCTTCCTTGAATTCCGGGACGTCGCTGTAGGTGTCGGCGATCTTGTTGTAGCGCTTGCCGGCCATGCGGTCGTCGCGGTAGACGTAGTAGGCGCCGCCTTTCCAGTTGTTGGTGCCCGACTTGGTCACGGCGTTGACGTTCGCGCCGGTGTAGCCCTTCTGGGTGACGTCGTAGTTGGCGACGTTGACCTGCACCGACTGGATCGCTTCGATCGACAGTGGCTGGCGCGCGGTCGGGCTGCCGTTCGACTCGAGGCCGAAGGTATCGTTGATGGCCACGCCGTCGACGGTGATCGAGTTGTAGCGCGAGTTCTGGCCGGCGACGGACATCTCGCCGCGTTCCTTGTCGGTCTGCGCGACGCGCGGGTCCGAACGGGCGTAGTCCTGCAGGTTGCGCTGGATCGAGGCCTGGGTGGCCAGCTCGGTCGCGCCGATGCTGGTGACCGCGCCCATCGAGGTGCGGTTGAAACGCTCGGAGCGGTTCGCGGCGCCCGTGACGGTCACGGTCTGCATGGCGGCGGCGCCCAGGGTGGCGTCGATCGATGCCGTTTCAGCGAGCTGGACGAACACGTTTTCGCGTTTTTCCGAGACACCGTTTTTGGTGATAATGATCGTGTACGGACCGCCGACGCGCAAGCCGCGGGCGATATAGCGCCCCTGGGCATCGGTCACGACGTTGCTGACGGAACCCGACTCCGCGTGGACGATCTGGACCGTCGCACCAGCGGCTGGCGAACCATCCGCACCCGACACCTGGCCGCCGATGGCCGAGGTGGTGTTCTGTGCCAACGTCGGCGCTGCCGACAACGCAATCGACAAAGCCAGCGCCAGCTTGGTCAGCCGGATCTGTTGGTGAGTGATCATTGTTAAAACCCCAAAATAGACTGAATAGTTATATGGACGCCTTGTGGGCATCCCTCTTTGCAGGTACAGCATCCCGGTTGCATAGCCCTGCGGCCTTCGTTCCCGCCAGGAACGGGCGGATTGTAAGGATGAAATATGTCACCCCTGTTACCGCCTTGAAAGAACAACAAGCGTCGTGGTCGAGAGCCGAATATGCATGAGTGTCGCTGGCTCGACAAATACGTTTTTGCTTGCGTATTTATAGGCCGCGCGTCTGAATTGCCCACCACCATGCCGTGCGTGGACCGCGGCATGGTTACCTGAGCAAATTACAAGGCGCGATTATACGGAAGGCATTCCTGGCCGAAATATTTTGATAAATAATTTCGCCAAGGCCCGAGCGGGGCCGGGAAAATCTGTGGCGACTTGACCACAAACATTAGCATCGCGCTAAGTTTTTTCGGCGCCGCGATCGTGCAGGATGATGCAGGCTGGGTACGGGCGTGCGCGTGGATCAGGCGCGGCAGAGCGTCCTGCCGCGCCTGCTCCATATCGTCCATATCGTCATCTTGCCAGGCGTCGTACCGGCACGACGGTTTTCGCGAGTCCCGCCGTCGCGGCTTCGAAGCTGGCAAAGCGCGCATCGAGCTGGCGTACCAGGCGTGCCTTGTCGGCGGCCGGCAGGAAGGCGTAGCGGATGCTGTTGTAGGACGCCTTCTTCATTTCCGCGTAGTCCGGCTTGTAGCGGCTGGCGAACAGCACGTACTCCTGCGACAGCGTATGGCGCGTGACGCCGGCGTCGTCGGTCGAGATCACATACGGCACGCCATATTTGCGGTACAGCGTGACCGGGTGGTTCTCGCCCTTGATGCCGCTGATGAAGGCATTCGAGGTCAGGTTGATTTCGACCGGGATGTCATCGGCGCGCATCTTGCGCAGGATGGCCGCCGCATTGGTCTCGTGCGCCAGGTCGATGCCGTGGCCGATGCGGTCGGCCCTGGCCACCGTCAGGGCCTGGTCAATGTGGAACTTCAAGCCTTCCGGCGGCACGTCGCCCATCGCCAGCTCGCCGGCATGCATCGCCACCTTGACCTGCGGGTAGGCCTTTTTCAGGAAGCCGAACATTTTCATGTGCAGCGTGTAGTCGCGCATCGACACATGCGTGCTTTCCTGGCCGACGATGTTGACGCCGACGACCCTGCCCCCGGCGGCGGCCATTTTGAAGGCCGCGACCATCGAGGAAAAGACCTGCGAGGGATTGAGCAGGCGCAGCACGTAGGTCTGGTAGCGCATCGTGAAGCGCTCGTCGTCGATGCCTTCGGCCGCTTCGTCGATCTTCGCCACGAAATCGGCGATCGACCGGGCGAAGGCGGCGTCGCGCTCCAGCCCTTCCATCGCCTTGCGCAGCTCGATGTCCAGGCCCGCGTCGTCGTTTGCCAGCTGCCAGGCGCGCGCGTCGAAGTCGGCGTTCGCCACGAACGGCGACATCTTGAACATGGTCTCGATATAGCTGACGTTTTCGGCGATCGCGCGTTTTTTCAGCTCCTGCAAGCCTTCCTTGAAGTTCGCGTTCGAGACCGGGCCGAAGTAGCCGAAGGTCTGGAAGAACAGGCGGTCCGGCGGCGCCTGGAGGGCGCCATGGTTGTCGAAGTCCTTGTTCGACCAGCGCTGCAACAGCTCGCGCCAGGTGAAGTCGTCGGTGTAGATCTCGGCGCTCGAGAGGCAGTTGCGCTCCCTGGCCGGCTTGGCGCGTTCGGTGGCGATGAGGTTCTTGTCGGTCTCGACGCGGTAGCTTGCCTTGTTCACGCACAGGCCCTGGCGGTCGAGGAAGTCGAGGTATTGCTCGACATAGATCGCGCCCGAGTAATGGTGGTGCAGGTCGCCGCCCTTGGGCATCTGCGTGAAGAACATGGTCAGCTCGGCCAGCTTCGGCTCGGCGCCGGCGATCAGGGCGGCGTAATGGCGGGCGGTAGCCGCTTCGTTGGCCTGGCGCGAGGCGCTGGCCGGCTCTTTCGCCATGCCGGCGCCCGGGGCGGCGACGGCCAGGGCGATCAGCAGGCGGCTCAAGGTGTTCTGCATGACGGGTCTTTCGAGGTGGTTTGACTGGTGCCCGCGCAACTCTAACTGCTTCGTCCGATGTTGGCAATGCGGGAGGGGCGGCGGGACGGCGCGATGCGCCCTCGACGTCACGCGCTGCGCTCGTGCACCTTGCACCCGGCCGCATACGTCGCCCGGACCGCCCGGTCGTCCCCGAGCAGCGCCAGCGCGAACAGCTGCTCCTCCAGCGTATTGCAATGGCTGCTCCTGCGCGCCAGGAGCGGCGTCGCCTTCGGATCGAGGACAATAAAGTCCGCTTCCGCGCCGGCGGCGAAACTGCCGATCGTCCCTTCCAGGTCCATCGCCCGCGCCGCGCCCAGGGTCGCGAGGTAGAACATGCGCAGCGCCGGCAGGTAGCTGCCCTTCAGGCGCGCGACCTTGTAGGCTTCGTTCATCGTCTGCAGCATCGAGAACGAGGTGCCGGCGCCGACATCGGTGCCGAGCGTGACCCGTGCGCCGGCGCGGTCGGCCTTGTCGAAGTCGAACAGGCCGCTGCCGAGGAACAGGTTCGAGGTCGGGCAAACGGACGCTGCCGCACCGGTGGACGCCATCCGCGCGAAGTCCTCGCCGTCGAGCCAGATGCAGTGACCGAACAGCGCGCGCGGACGCATCAGGCCATAAGCGTCGTACACGCCGAGGTAGCTGCGCGCTTCCGGGTACAGTTCGCGCACCCATTCGACTTCGTCCCGGTTCTCCGAGACGTGGGTCTGGATGAAGGTGTCGGGATAGGCCCTGGCCAGCTCCGCGATCGCACCCAGCTGCGCCGGGCTGGAAGTGGGCGCGAAGCGCGGCGTGATCGCGTACAGCGAACGCGCGTGCTTGTGCCACTTGTTGATCAGCGCTTCGCTCTCGCCGATTTGTCCGTCCGCATCGCGCAGGAAGGCCGGGCAGTTGCGGTCCATCAGCACCTTGCCGGCGACCATGCGCAGGTTGCGCGCTTCGCTGGCCTCGAAGAAGGCGTCGACCGACTCGCGGTGCACGGTGCAGTAGACCACGGCGGTGGTGGTGCCGCAGCGGGCCAGCTCGTCGAGGAAGAACTCGGCGGTGGCGCGCGCGTGGGCCGGGTCGGCGAACTGGCGCTCGGTCGGGAAGGTATAGGTCTCGAGCCAGGGCAGCAGGCCGGGCGCCGGAGAGGCGATCATGTCCGTCTGCGGGTAATGCAGGTGGGTGTCGATGAAGCCGGGCGTGATGATCTGGCCGCGGTAGTCGTGCGGCGCCAGGCCGGCCGGCAGCGTGGCGGCCAGCCGCGCATGGTCGCCGGCCGCCTTCACGCGGCCGTTCTCGACCACGAGCAGGCCGTCCTCGTGCCACGAGCAGGCGTTCTCGTCAAAGGCCGGGTCGGCGTGAAAATGCAGCAAGCTCGCACGGTAGGCTTGCAGGGTATGTGGTGCGTTGGGCATCAATTGGATTCCGGAGAAACTTCAGGGTGGCTGGCGGCGCCTGCTGCTTGCGCCTCCCACACGGCAAGCAGTTGCGCCGCGCTCGATGCGGCGATCACGGACGGCTCCTTGCCGGTGATGCCGGGCAGGCCGATCGGACAGACCATGGCGTCGATGCGGGCCTGGTCGATCCCGCGCTCGCGCAGGCGGTGTTCGAACTGGCGCCGCTTGGTGCCCGATCCGATCAGGCCGAACCAGTGCGCGGCGGGACGCGACAGTATCGCAACCGACAGGCGCAGGTCAAGTGCATGGCTGTGTGTCATCACGAGGAAGGTGGTGCCGGGGGCCGCCCGCGCGGCCAGCGCTTCGGGGATGTCGGTGGCCTCGATCGTCACGTTCGACGGGATCGTGCTCGGGAACAGGTCCTCGCGTTCGTCCACCCAGGTGACGCGGCAGGGCAGCGCGGCCAGCGCCCGCACGATGGCCGCGCCGACATGGCCGGCGCCGAACAGCATCAGGTGCGCGCGCGGGGCGCGGATGGGGTCGGCCAGCCAGCGACGGCCGAGTTCATCGCGAAAGACGTGGGTGCCCAGCGCAGGATCGAAGGGTGGAACGCCAGCGCCGGCCAGGTGCACGCCGCCGGCATCGAACAGGGCCCATGCGGGGCCGTCCAAGGAAAGCACCCGGATGGTATCGACATTGCGGCGCGCATCGAGCAAGGCCATCTGGTTCCGGTCCGCTTGCTCGAACGCCAGATGCGCCACCCCTCCGCAGCACTGTCCCAGGCCCGGCCCCAGCGCAAAGCGCTCGAGCCTGGTGGCCCCGCCCCGCGTCCCGCCCTCTTCCAGCATCGCGCGCGCCATCCCGATCGCCCGATGCTCCAGGTGCCCGCCCCCGATCGTTCCCGCGAACCCGTCGCGCATGACGAGCATCCTGGCCCCCGCCTCGCGCGGTACCGAGCCTTCGACGATGGCAACCGTGACCAGCACGGCCGGCGCGCGCAGCGCGGCTTGCAGCCAGTCTTCCATCACGCGCGCCCGGCCGCGGCGGCTTCGACCGCGCAAATCGCGTCGAGGATGGCTTCGCTCGTCGCCGGCGCGTTCAGCGGCGGATGGACGGCGTGCCCGCCGACGCTCGAGACCGCATCGCGGATCGCGAAGAACACCGAGAACGGCAGCAGCAGCGGCGGCTCGCCGACCGCTTTCGAACGGTGGATGCTGTCCTCGACGTTGCGGTTCTCGAACAGGCGCACGCGGAAGTCGCGCGGGCAGTCCGACACGCCGGGAATCTTGTAGGTCGAAGGCGCATGGGTCATCAGCTTGCCGCCGGCGTTCCACCACAACTGCTCGGTCGTGAGCCAGCCCATGCCCTGGATGAAGGCGCCTTCGACCTGGCCCAGGTCGATCGCCGGATTAAGCGAATTGCCGGCGTCGTAGAGGCAATCGGCCCGCACCAGCTTCCATTCGCCGGTGAGCGTGTCGACGACGACTTCGGACACCGCCGCGCCGTAGGCGAAATACGAGAAAGGCCGGCCGTTCATGGTCTGCGCATCCCAGGACAGGCCGGGGGTGGCGTAAAAGCCGTCGGACCAGAGCTGCACGCGCGCCAGGTAGGCCTTCTGCACCAGCGCCGGGAACGGCACTTCCATCGCGCCCACGAACACGGTATCGGCGGCGAAGCGCACGTCGCCGGGCGCGCCGCCGTACTGCGCCGCGGCGAAGGCGGCCAGGCGTTCGCGGATCCGGCGCGCCGCGTCCTGCGCGGCCTTGCCGTTCAGGTCGGCCCCGGTCGACGCCGCCGTGGCCGAGGTATTGGCCACCTTGCCGGTGTTGGTGGCGGTGGCCCGCACGCGCTCCATGTCCACGCCCAGTTCGTGCGCGACCACCTGCATCACCTTGGTGTTGATGCCCTGCCCCATCTCGGTGCCGCCGTGGTTGACGATGATGGAGCCGTCGACGTACACGTGCACCAGCGCGCCGGCCTGGTTCAGGTGGGTGACGTTGAAGGCGATCCCGAATTTGACCGGCGTGAGCGCCAGGCCCTTCTTCAGCACCGGGCTGGCGGCGTTGAACGCATCGATGGCCTCGCGCCGCGCGCGGTAGCCGCTCGAGGCTTCGAGTTCGGCGACCAGTTCGTGGATGACGTTGTCGACCACGGCCTGGCCATAGGGCGTGACATTGCGTTCGGTCTTGCCGTAAAAATTGATCTTGCGGATGTCGAGCGCGTCGACGCCGCGTTCGCGCGCGATCTCGTCGAGCACGTATTCGATCGCGATCGCGCCCTGCGGGCCGCCGAAGCCGCGGAAGGCCGTGTTCGACTGGGTATTGGTCTTGCCGCAGGCGGCGCGGATGTCGACGTCGGACAGGTAATAGGCGTTGTCGTAGTGGCAGACGGCGCGCGTGGCGACCGGCCCGGACAAATCGGCCGAGAAGCCGGCGCGCGCGACCATGTCGACTTTGGCGGCCAGCACACGGCCCTCGTCGTCGTAGCCGACCTCGTATTCGTAGTAGAAACAGTGGCGCTTGCCGGTGACGAGCATGTCGTCGTCGCGGTCGGCGCGCAGTTTCACCGGGCGCTTCAGCGTGGCGGCGGCGATCGCGGCGGCGGCGGCCCACAGCGCCGACTGCGACTCCTTGCCGCCGAAACCCCCGCCCATGCGGCGGCACTCGACCACGACATGGTGCGAATGCAGTCCCAGCGCATGCGCGACGACGTGCTGCATCTCGCTCGGGTGCTGGGTCGAGCACTGCACCAGCATGCCCTTGTCCTCGCCGGGAATGGCGTAGGCGATCTGGCCTTCCAGGTAAAACTGCTCCTGGCCGCCGACAAACAGCGTGCCCGCGACCTTGTGCGGCGCGCCGGCGAAGGCGCCCGCCGCGTCGCCGCGCGCCAGGCGCATCGGCGGCACGACGTACGACCTGGCGGCGTGCGCTTCCTGCGGCGTGAGGATGGCCGGCAGCTCTTCGTAATCGATATTGGCCAGGCGCGCGGCGCGGCGCGCGTTGTCGTGGGTGTCGGCGACGACGATGAAGATCGGCTGGCCGACATATTCCACCTTGCCGTCGGCAAGGATCGGGTCGTCGTGGATGATCGGGCCGCAGTCGTTGGTGCCGGGGATGTCGCTTGCGCAAAGCACCGCCACGACGCCGCGCGCCGCGCGCACCGGCGCCAGGTCGAGCGAGACGATGTTCGCATGCGGCTTGCCCGACAAGCCCAGCGCCGCATGCAGCGTGCCTGCCACTTCGGCGATGTCGTCGGTGTAGGTGGCCTGGCCGAGTACGTGCAGCGTGCTCGATTCGTGCGGGAGGGCGCGGCCGACCGCGCTCCATGCCGCCGCTTTCACTGCTGGTGCGCCTGCGTCGTTCATGCGATGCTCCTTACGCCGTGGCCGCGAATGCATCGACCGAGGACGGCGGCAGCGGATTGCTCGGCCGCGTCTCGAGCCAGAAGCGGCGCAGCAGGTTCTGTGCGGCCTTCATGCGGTAGCCGCTCGAAGCGCGCATGTCCGACAGCGGCGCGTAGTCCTGCGCCAGCGCGGCCATGGCTTCCTTGAGCGCGTCTTCGCTCCACGCGCGGTGCGTCAGCACGGCTTCGGCGCGCGCGGCGCGCCTGGGCGTGGCCGCCATGCCGCCGAAGGCGATGCGCGCCTGCCTGACGATATCGCCGTCGAGCGTCAAGGCGAATGCGGCGCAGACGGCAGAGATGTCCTGGTCGAAGCGCTTGGCCAGCTTATAGGTGCGAAAGCGCACGCCGGCCTGCGGCAGCGGCACGTGCAGCGCGGCGACGAATTCGTCGGCCCGCAGATCCTTGCGCTGGTAGCCGAGATAAAAATCTTCCAGCGCCAGTATGCGTTCGCCTCCGGGTCCGCGCAGCACGAGGCGCGCGCCTAGCGCGATCAGCCAGGGCATGGAGTCGCCGATGGGCGAGCCGTTGGCGACATTGCCGCCCAGCGTCCCGGCATTGCGGATCGGGAGCGAGGCGAAGCGCTGCCACATGCCGGACAGTTCGCCCGGGTAGTGGCGGCACACGGCCGCATACGCATCCTGCAGCGTGACGCCGGCGCCGATTTCCAGCATTGCGCCGGCCTCGACCACCGACTTCAGTTCGGCCACGTTGCCGATATAGATGATGTCGTCCAGTTCGCGCATCTGCTTGGTGACCCACAGGCCGACGTCGGTCGAACCGGCGAGGATCAGCGCTTGCGGATGCGCGCCGCGCAATGCGACCAGTTCGGCCAGCGTGCGCGGCGCATGGAAACTGCGGCCCTCGAAGGTGTAGGCACAGCCCGCGCCGCGCTGCAGCGGCGCCAGGGCGGCGGCCAGCGCGGCGCGGTCGAACCCGGCGCGCGGCAGTTCGGCCATGCGCCCCGCCGCCTCGATGATCGGGCGATAGCCGGTGCAGCGGCACAGGTTGCCCGACAAGGCGTCGTCGATCCGGCAGCGCGCAGGCGCCTGGCCTCCTGCATGCTCTTCCTGGTCCAGGTACATGCCCCACAGCGACATCGCGAAGCCCGGCGTGCAGAAGCCGCATTGCGCGCCGTGGCATTCGACCAGCGCCTGCTGGACCGGGTGCAGGCGCCCGTCCGGCAGCTGCAGGTCCTCGACCGTGAACAAGGCCTTGCCGTCGAGCGTGGGCGTGAACCCGATGCAGGCGTTGAGCGCTTTCATTTGCAGCCGGCCGTTCTCGAGCGACCCGACGACCACCGTGCAGGCGCCGCAATCGCCTTCGGCGCAGCCTTCCTTGGTGCCGGTGCAGCGCAGATCCTCGCGCAGGTGCTGGAGGATGGTTTGCGTCGGCGCCACGCCGGTCACTTCGTGGACGGCGTTACGGAAATAAAAGCGGATAGGTTCGGCCATGCTTGCCTCGGATTGGTCCCAGCGCGCAGGATACTCCCTGCCGCTTCGCGTCAACTATGCACGATCGGATATATTACTTATCATCGATCGAATATATCATCCGCAGAACGGATGGGTACGTCGCCAGTGTTCGGCGATGTCGATGCGGCGCGCGATCCACACCTGTTCATGCTGCAACACGTAATCAAGGAAACGCGCCAGTGCCGCTGCCCGCGCCGGCCGCCCGGCGATACGGCAATGCAGCCCGATCGAGAGCATTTTAGGCGCGTTCAGGCCCTGCGGGTCGCCTTCGGCGTACAGCACGTCGAAAGCGTCTTTCAGGTAGTCGAAGAACTGGGTGCCGCAATTAAATCCCTGCGGCGCGGCAAAGCGCATGTCGTTGGTGTCGAGCGTATAGGGCACGACCAGGTGCGGCGTGTCGAGCGCGCTGCCGTCCGCGCCCCGGTGCGCCACCTTTTGCCAGAACGGCAGGTCGTCGCCGTAGTGATCGGCATCGTAGACGAAGCCGCTGTGCTCGACGACCAGGCGCCGGGTATTGGGCGAATCGCGTCCGGTGTACCAGCCCCGCGGCGCCTCGCCGGTCAGCGCGCGCATGATGGCGACGGCTTCGCGCATGTGGGCGCGTTCGGTGGCCTCGTCGACGTTCTGGTAAGAAATCCAACGCAGGCCGTGGCAGGCGATCTCATGGCCGAGCGCGCGGAAGGCGGCCACGGCGTCCGGATTGCGCTGCAGCGCCATCGCCACCGCGAACACCGTCAACGGCAGCTCTCTGTCCTCGAACAGGCGCAGCAGGCGCCACAATCCCGCGCGCGCACCGTATTCGTAGAGCGATTCCATGCTCATGTGGCGCGCCGGGAAGGCCTGGGCGCCGATGATTTCGGAAAGAAAAGTTTCCGACGCCGGGTCGCCATGCAGCACCGAATTTTCGGCGCCTTCCTCGTAGTTGAGCACGAACTGCAGGGCGATGCGGGCCTCGCCCGGCCAGCGGGCATGCGGTGGCGTGCGGCCGTAGCCGACCAGGTCGCGCGGGTAATGGAGTGGCATGGATGTCTTGGACTGGAAATATATCGTCGATCATATATTGCCAGCACGGCATCGGTATATGATCCGGAGAATAGCCTTCCTCACTTCCACTTTATAGGAAATCCGATGGGCAAACTCAGTACCCATGTGCTCGACACCGCGCACGGCCGCCCGGCCGCGCATGTCGCCATCGAACTGTATGCCGTCGACGGCGAGCGGCGCCTGCTGGCGCGGGCCATGACCAATACCGACGGCCGCTGCGACGCCCCGCTGCTGGAAGGCGAGGCCTTGCGCGCCGGGCGCTACGAACTCGTCTTCGCGGCCGGGGATTATTTCGCGGCGCAAGGAGTGGCGGTGGCCGAACCGCGCTTCATCGACCGCGTGACCATCGCCTTCGGCATCGCCGACCCCGACCAGAACTACCACGTGCCCCTGGTCATGACGCCCTGGTCTTACTCGACCTACCGCGGCAGCTAAAATAATTCGTGGCGGAAATGCCACCGAGGCAAGGCGCCTGTACACGGGAAAAATTGCTATCCTGAGTTTCCACGACAGGAGGGCCAATGGCTTTGCACATTGTTCATTTCATCGGGCCGATCAATCACAACTCGGCTTGCACCGTGCGCAACCTGTGCCTGCAGGCGCTGCAAAGCGGGGCGACCGAGATCGAGCTGCACATCTCGACCGAAGGCGGCAACATGACGGCCGGCTTCGCGCTTTACTTCTTCCTGAAATCGCTGCCGATTCCGCTGACCACCTTCAACATCGGCAGTGTGGAATCGGTCGGCGTCGTGATTTTCCTGGCCGGCGCCAAACGCTATGCCTGTCCCGGCGCGCGCTTCCTCGTGCACCCGCTGCACTGGGGCTTCGGCAACCTGGTGGCGGCCGACCATTCGCGCGTGTCGGAGTGGCGCGAATGTCTCGATTTCGACGCCGAGCGCTATGCCGCCATCTTCGACGAAGCGACCCAGGGCGCTCCGGAAACGCACGATATCCGCCCTCACCTGTTCGGCAACGCCCGTATCTATACCACCGAACAGGCCGTGCGTGCCGGGCTGATCCACGAGGCCATCCAGGCACGCCTGCCTGCGGGCGCGACCTCGCACTGGTGGAATTAAGCATTCCACCGACACGGGCGCTTTCATGCTGTAAATGCATTATTTTGCCGCGCCTTGTTTCGGCAAAACAACATCACCAATTGTAACGAGAAGATTTAAGCGTTCAGCATCGCATTCTATTGCCAGTGCTTTTTCCCTGTGGATACAATCCTTTCCGTCATTTCACGTATTGACGCCGTGGATCACTGACCAGAAGCAACTCTTATGAACGCACTCTCTGTTACAGGTTTTCTTATGAATAAGTAGATCATCGCCGCTTTGCTGACCTTGCCTTTGGCAATGTCTTCAGCCTTCGCGCAAGAAGCGCAAGGGCCTACCTTGAAAATCAGCGGTTTCGGCACCGGCGCCTTGACGTGGACCAATACCGACCAGGCCGAATTCGGCCGCCCGAACCAGGCCTCCGGCGCCAGGAAAAGCCCGCGCACCGGGGTCGACTCGAACCTTGGCCTGCAGGCCGACGTCGGCGTCAACAGCTGGCTGTCATTGACCGCGCAAGGCCTCGTGCGTCGCGACGCCGAGGATGACTACGGTGCCGAACTGGCCTGGGCCTTCGCCAAAGCCAAGCTCAACGACCAATTCAGCGTGCGCCTGGGCCGGATCGGCCTGCCGGCCTTCATGATTTCGGATTACCGCAACGTCGGCTACGCCAACACCTTCCTGCGTCCGCCGGTCGAAATGTACTCGCAAGTGCCGTTCAACAGCCTCGACGGCATCGACGCGACCTACCAGCACAGCTTCGGCGAGACCACCGTCACCGGCCAGCTGGCCACTGGCCGTGCCGAAGCGCCGATCGCCGGCGGCATCACCGCCAAGGGCAAGAAGATGGTCGGCCTGAACCTGGTGGCCGAGCATGGCCCGTTCACCGCCCGCTTCGGCCGCGTGGACGCGAAGGTCTCGATCGCCGGTTCGTCCAGCATTACCGCTCTGCTCGGCGGCCTGCGCGCAGCCGGTACCGGCTACGGCTTCCCGCAGTTGAACGCCATGGCCGGCCAGCTCGAGGCGAACGAGAAAAAAGCGTCGTTCACCTCGTTGGGCCTGGGCATGGACTGGAACAATATCGTTGTCCAGACCGAGTTTGCCAAGCGCAAGGTCGATGCCTACGTCAACGACACCACCTCGTGGTACTTCATGGGCGGCTACCGCATCGGCAAGGTCTTGCCCTACTTCATCCAGAGCAAAGTCTCGATCGACGGCTTCCCGGCCAATGTCGTGCCGACCGCCTGCCCGGCCGGCTTCCCGGCCGCCTGCACCCCGACCATGGCCGCGCTGCGCGCCGGCGCCGCCCGTCTGCCCTACAGCGGCAGCGGCCAGGGCGAGCAGAGCTCGACCTCGATCGGCGTGCGCTGGGACTTCTACCGTTCGCTGGCCTTCAAGGCGCAGATCGACCGCGTCAAGCCGGCCATCGGCAGCGGCCTGTTGCTGAACCCGGCTGCGGGCTTCCACCGCGACGTGACCGTCGGCGCGGTCGCCGTCGACTTCGTCTTCTGAGGAATTTGCCATGAACAAACTGTTGAAAGCGGCCCTGGCCGCAACCGTTCTCGCCGCAGCGATGCCGGCAATGGCCGAAGTGGTCGTCGTGGTGAACCCGAAAGCGGCTGAAGCAACCATGTCGAAAGACCAGGTCGCCCAGTTCTTCCTCGGCAAGTCGAGCAGCATGACCCCGATCGACCAGCCGGAAGACGCACCCATCCGCGCCGAGTTCTACAAGAAGGTGACCGACAAGGAAGCCTCGCAAGCCAAGGCCCTGTGGTCGAAGCTGGTCTTCACCGGCAAGGCCACGATGCCGAAGGAAGTCGCCAACAGCGCCGCCGTCAAGGCCGCCGTCGCCGCCAACCCGAAAGCCATCGGCTACATGGAAAAAAGCGCCGTCGACGCGACCGTCAAGGTTGTCCATACCGCGCCGTAAACCAACCCGGAACCTGGCAGCATCATTGCCGGAAGTACTCGCTCAGAGATGAATGTGTTGTCGGCGGCCGGAACCGGCGGGTTGCGGCCCTGGCTCCGCTGCGGATGCGACGCTTGCGTCGCATCCGGTTCTGCTTGCCAAGATTCACATGGTTTTTCGATCAAGTACCCAGCCCTGCCCGCCTCCCGGCCGGCAGGGCTTTCCGGCTGAAAGCGTACGCTTCGCCAGCGGTCCATTGTCAGCAGTGAGTCGAGAGAGACGAAAACATGAGCATCAAGCGCAGGATTTGGGCACTACCGGTCATTTCGACCCTGATTTTCGGCCTCGGCGTGGGAATCTCCACGGTCATCGCCAACAATGCATTGACGTCGATCAGCTCGACCGGGCGTACCGACTACCCGGTGCTCGACGCATCGAAGTCGCTCACCCTCGAGATCGGCGATATCGCCGCCGGCCTGCGCGACGCGGTCACCGAAGGCGACAAGGCGCGCATCGACGAAGTCGGCAAGCAGGCCGAGAAGGTGCGCGCGCAGCTGAAGCAGTTCGGCGCCATCGACGGCCAGGCCGAGAACGGCACCCGCCTGCTCAAGGAATTCAACGATTACTACGCGCCGGCGCTGTCGGCCGCGCGCATCATGCTCGAGCTCGAGCAGGGCGACCCGCAAGCCGTGGTCGGGAAGATGCAAAGCACGCTCGCCACCCTGAACAAGGACTTGGCGCAAACCCAGGCCAAGGCCAAGGAACAGTTCACAGCCGGCATCGCCAGCAGCGAAGCGAACGTGCGCCGCGTGCTGTGGACCATGATCCTGACCGCGCTGGTGGTGATCTTGAGCCTGGCGGCGGTGTCGTGGTTCGTCGTGCGCACCATCTGGCACCAGCTCGGCGGCGAACCCGAATATGCGCGCGAGATCGCCCGCGCCGTCGCTGCCGGCAACCTGGCGATGGACATCCACACCGACGCCAAGGACGCGACCAGCCTGCTCGTGGCGCTCAAGGACATGCGGGCGCGCCTGGCAACGATGGTGGCCGAGATCAAGGGCTCGGCCGAGACGATCGCCGTGGCCAGTGCGGAAATTGCCAGCGGCAATGCCGATTTGGCCGGCCGCACCGAATCGCAGGCCTCGAACCTGGAGCGCACCGCGCGCGCCATGGCCGACCTGACCGGCGAAGTGCGCCAGAACGCCCTCAACGCCAACGAGGCGAACCAGCTGGTGGTCACCGCCACCGACATCGCCACCCGCGGCGGCCAGGTGGTCGGCGGCGTGGTCAGCACCATGGGCGACATCAATACCTCGGCCAAGAAGATCGTCGAGATCATCTCGGTCATCGATGGGATCGCCTTCCAGACCAACATCCTGGCGCTCAATGCCGCCGTGGAAGCGGCGCGCGCCGGCGAACAGGGCCGCGGTTTCGCGGTCGTGGCCGGCGAAGTGCGCAACCTGGCCCAGCGCAGCGCCGCGGCGGCCAAGGAAATCAAGGCACTGATCGGCGACTCGGTCTCGAAAGTCAATGCCGGCAGCGCGCTGGTCGACCAGGCTGGCGTAACGATGGGCCAGATCGTCGATTCGGTGAAAAAAGTGCACGACATCATGGCCGAAATCACGCTTGCGGGCCAGCGCCAGAGCAAAGGCATCGAAGACATCGGCCGCGCCATCGACAGCATGGACGAAATGACCCAGCAAAACTCGGCCCTGGTCGAGCAAGCCTCGGCGGCGGCGGAATCGCTGACCGAGCAGACGGATCAGCTGACCGGCGCCTTGTCGGTATTCAAACTGGCCGAACAGGGCAGCCATGCCCTGGGTGCGCGTGCGGCGCCGCTGGCACTGCGCTGAGCGCCGCGAGCACGATTGCGTGAAGTCCATGCCGGTGCCCGAGGGCGCCGGTATTGTCTGGGCGGTGCGAAGGACGCGTGAACAAGGTCGGCCGCTAACAAGGGACGCAGTTTCGCGGGGACATGGGCGCCACCCTGTCAGACATGCCATCCGTACAAGACAGTTGAAGCGGACGCTATCCAAGCCGATCACAGCGCTTGACATCTCGTCAACAAAACCCGCTGTACGGGGCGTCATGGTAATTCGACTACGTGGCGCGCACGCATCTGCTTCCCGTTGAAACGCTTTACAAATTTGATGCCTGTAGGCATCATCGGAGGAGTCGCCGCCTTGAAACAGCTTGGGGGCTCTCTTGTCGTTCCTCTCATAACCGGCGCATATGGCAGTAGTCCTCCCGAACGCGACTTCAGGCACTCCGATGTCGGCTCAGATGTCGGCTCAGATGTCGGGACTGGCGCGCGCGCTGGTGCAGGCGGGACGGCTGACGGCGGCGCAGGCGGATGCACTGCAAAAGAAGGCCGCCGGCGACCGCACCGCCTTCATCGACGCCATCGTGGCCGACAAGGCCCTCGATTGCGCGGCGCTGGCCGCCTTCTGCGCCGAGACCTTCGGCTATCCGCTGCTCGACCTGGCCACCTTCAGCATCGAGGCGCTACCGGCAGGCGCCATCGACGCCAAGCTGATGGCCGCCCAGCGCGTGGTCGCCCTGGCCAAGCGCGGCAACCGGCTGTCGGTGGCCATTTCCGACCCGACCAACACCCAGGCGCTGGA
The DNA here is from genome assembly GCF_042656795.1 of Massilia jejuensis. Lineage (NCBI taxonomy): Bacteria > Pseudomonadati > Pseudomonadota > Betaproteobacteria > Burkholderiales > Oxalobacteraceae > Massilia > Massilia jejuensis. The sequence goes on from NZ_JBHSMS010000041.1 coordinate 22,770, forward strand.
CCAGATCAAGTTCCAGAGCGAAGCGGCGGTCGAGCCGGTGATCGTCGCGCACGACGCCCTGCTGGCGCTGCTGGCGACCCTCACGAAAAGCGCCGAGCAAAGCCTGAACGACCTGGCCGGCGACCAGGGCGACATCGAATTCGCCGAGGAAGAGCAAACCGCCACCCCGCTGGAAGCGACCAACGAAGTCGAAGACGCGCCGATCGTGCGCTTCCTGAACAAGATCCTGATGGATGCCGTGAACCTGGGCGCCTCGGACATCCACTTCGAGCCCTACGAAAAATACTACCGGATCCGCATGCGCGTGGACGGCGTGCTGCGCGACCATGCGATGCCGCCGCTGTCGATCCGCGACAAGCTGGTCTCGCGCATCAAGGTGCTGGCCAAGCTCGACATCTCGGAAAAGCGCGTGCCCCAGGACGGCCGCATGCGGCTCATCCTGTCGGCCACGCGCACCCTCGACTTTCGGGTCAGCACCCTGCCGACCCTGTTCGGTGAAAAAACCGTCATGCGTATCCTGGATGCGACCCAGGCGCAGATGGGCATCGACGCCCTCGGCTACGATCCCGACCAGCGCGAACTGCTGCTGGGCGCCATCTCGCGCCCCTACGGGATGGTGCTGGTGACCGGGCCGACCGGTTCCGGCAAGACCGTCTCGCTGTACAGCTGCCTGAACGTCCTGAACAAGCCCGGCATCAACATCTCGACCGCGGAAGACCCGGCCGAGATCAATTTGCCGGGCGTGAACCAGGTCAACGTCAACGACCGCGCCGGCCTGACCTTCCCGGTCGCCCTGAAATCCTTCCTGCGCCAGGATCCCGACATCATCATGGTCGGCGAGATCCGCGACCTGGAGACGGCCGACATCGCGATCAAGGCCGCGCAGACGGGCCACATGGTGTTTTCGACCCTGCACACGAACGACGCGCCCTCGACCCTGACACGCCTGATGAACATGGGGGTGGCGCCTTTCAACATCGCCTCGTCGGTGATCCTGATCACCGCGCAACGCCTGGCGCGCCGCCTGTGCACCTGCAAGCAGCCGCTCGAGATCACGCGCGAGGCCTTGCTGGCGGCCGGCTACCGCGAGGGCGACCTCGGTTCCGACTGGCAGCCCTACGGCCCGGTCGGCTGCGAACGCTGCCTCGGCTCGGGCTACAAGGGCCGCGTCGGCATCTACCAGATCATGCCGATTTCGCCGGCGATCGAAGCGTTGATCCTGGCGCACGGTAACTCGATGCAGATCGCCGCCCAGGCCGAGAAGGATGGCGTCAATTCGCTGCGCCGCTCGGGCCTGATGAAAGTGAAACAGGGCCTGACCAGCCTCGAAGAAGTGCTCGGCTGCACCAACGAATAGGCGACTTTACAGGAATCTTATGGCTACCTCCCTCACCTCCCGCGGCCGCGGCGGCACACCAATCAAGGAAGCGGTCTACGCCTGGGAAGGCAAGGACAAGTCCGGCAAGACCGTGCGCGGCGAACTGCGCGCGGGCGGCGAGGCGATCGTCAACGTGACCCTGCGCCGCCAGGGCATCATGGTCACCAAGGTCAAGAAGCGCGTCTACCGCAGCGGCAAGAAGATCACCGACAAGGACCTGACCATGTTCACGCGCCAGCTGGCGACGATGATGAAGGCCGGCGTGCCGCTGCTGCAGGCCTTCGACATCGTCGGCAAGGGCCATGCGAATCCGTCGATGTCGAAACTGGTCCTCGATTTGCGCGCCGACATCGAGACCGGCACCAGCCTGAACAACGCCTTCCGCAAGTACCCGCGCTATTTCGACCCGCTGTTCTGCAACCTCGTCGGCGCCGGCGAACAAGCCGGTATCCTGGAAGACCTGCTGCACCGCCTGGCCGTCTACAAGGAAAAGACGCTGGCCCTGAAAAGCAAGATCAAGTCCGCCCTGACCTATCCGATCGCGATCCTGGCGGTGGCCTTCATCGTGGTCGCGGTGATCATGATCTGGGTGGTCCCGGCCTTCAAGTCCGTGTTCGCCAGCTTCGGCGCCGACCTGCCGGCCCCGACCCTGATCGTGATGAGCATGTCGGAATTCTTCGTCGAGTGGTGGTACCTGATCTTCGGCGGGATTTTCGGCGCCATCTACTTCTTCATCGAATCCTGGCGCCGCTCGCTGAAAATGCAGCAAGCCATGGACCGCCTGCTGCTGCGCCTGCCGATCTTCGGCGACGTGATCCGCAAGGCGACGATCGCGCGCTGGACGCGCACCCTGGCCACCATGTTCGCCGCCGGCGTGCCGCTGGTCGAAGCGCTCGACTCGGTCGGCGGCGCCTCCGGCAACGCGGTCTACCTCGACGCCACCCGGCGCATCCAGACCGAAGTCTCCACCGGCACCAGCCTGACGATGGCGATGCAGAACGTGAACGTGTTCCCGAGCCTGGTCACCCAGATGGTGGCCATCGGCGAAGAATCCGGCGCGCTCGACGGCATGCTGGGCAAGGTCGCGGACTTCTTCGAGGACGAGGTCGACGAAGCCGTCGCGGCGCTGTCCTCGCTGATGGAACCGCTGATCATGGTCATCCTCGGCGTGCTGATCGGCGGGCTGGTGGTGGCGATGTATCTGCCCATCTTCAAGCTGGGGTCGGTGGTGTGAGGTTGCGGCTGTAGGTTCTCAGAATACTTCGCAGTGTCTTGGAAAACTTCGCAGTGACTTCGCAGTAGCTCTCACCTAGTTCGCAGTAGCTCCACTTTGAGGTGTACTGTCAATAGCGGACACTCGTGTTTCAAGCCGCCTGCGCCTGTTTGCTAAAGGATT
>NZ_JBHSMS010000042.1:0-7096 GCF_042656795.1 Massilia jejuensis
GCGCCGATGATAGTGCTGCAACCAGTGTGAAAGTAGGTTATCGTCAGGCTAGTTATAAAGAAAAACCCCGTCGAGCTGAAGCTCGGCGGGGTTTTTGCTTTCCGGCTCAGTCGCAATCCTCGTGCATTGTCGCAGCACCCCCTCGATTATCGTCTGTCTAATACTATCAAGCCACAGTACAGTGTTGGAATGAATTGAGAGATACCGAACATGGACTACGAGCAGCTTGCAGCACAGCGTCGTGCACACCCGGCCTGGCGGCTACTGGCAGCCGATCATGCACCGATGATCGCCAGTTTCCTCTATGCGAGCTTCATCGCCCCGAATATTCGCACCTGTGCGCAGGAACAGCTCGTGATTCAGCTCGACGACCACCTTTTTCACCTGCACGAGCTCAGCGGCGAAGGCCTCTTTCCAAAAGCCGCCGCTTCCTATCTCGATGATTGGGCGTCGGACGAGCGGGGATGGCTGCGAAAATACTATCCCGAGGGAGAGGATCAGCCGCATTACGACCTGACTTCTTCCGCCGAAGGCGCGATCGCGTGGCTGCAAGGACTCGGCCAACGCAGTTTCATCGGCACCGAATCCCGCCTGATGACGGTATTCGACTTACTCAAGCAGATCGTCGACGGGACCGAACTCAATCCGCGCACGCGCATCGCCGAGCTCCAGAAACGCAAGGCCGATATCGATGCCGACATTGCGCAGATCCGGGACGGGCGACTCGCATTGATGGAGCCCGGCCAGGTGCGCGAACGCTTTTTGCAGATGGCGTCCACCGCGCGCGAGATGTTGTCCGATTTCCGGGCACTGGACCAGAATTTTCGAACGCTCGACCGTGGCGTACGTGAACAGATCGCCACCTGGGATGGCGGCAAGGGCGAATTACTGCAACAGGTATTCACCTGGCGCGACCAGCTCACCAATTCGGACGAAGGCAAAAGTTTTCGCGCCTTCTGGGACTTGCTGATGTCTTCCTCGCGCCAGGATGAACTGAGCCGGCTGCTCGATCGGGTCATGGCGCTCGCACCGATATGCGAGCTTGCGCCGGATAGCCGGCTGCGACGCATCCATTACGACTGGCTCGAAGCCGGCGAGCTCACCCAGCGTACGGTGGCGCGCCTCTCCGATCAACTGCGGCGCTACCTCGACGACCAGGCCTGGCTCGAAAACCGGCGTATCATGGAACTGATCCGTAACGTCGAGCAGAAAGCGCTGGCCCTGCGCGGCCAGATTCCCGAGCAGGGCTTCGGCGCCATCGATGCACCGGCTCCGGACCTCGGCCTCCCGATGGAGCGCCTTCTTTATACGCCCCCATTCAAGGCTGCGATCCGCGAAGTGGCCATCGACGAATCGGACGCGGCGATCCTCAGCGACGCCTTGTTCGATCAAGTCTATGTCGACCAGGCGCGCCTGCTGTCCGCGATTCGGCGCGCCTTGCAGGACCGTCCGCAAATCTCCCTGGCCGCGCTGGTCGGCATCGCCCCGATCGAGCAGGGCCTGGCCGAGCTGGCGACTTACCTGAAGCTGGCCGCCGACGACGCCGGCGCCGCCATCGACGACGAGCGTACCGAACAGATCGACTGGATCGACGCCGACGGTCGCGGGCGGCGCGCCATCCTGCCTCTGGTCATCTTTACCCATCGCGAGCACGGTACCGAATGAACGACGACGATCAACTGGGACCCACCCTCATTGCCCTGTTCCAGGGCGTGATCTACCGCGAGGCTGGCGCCGCGCCATGGCAGGCTTTGCTCGACCTGCAGGCGCGCGTGCGCGACTACGCCGGCGTCATCGGCCTCGAGCTCATCCTCGACGAGGCCGAAGGCTATGCCTACTTGCGCCAACGTGAACAGGCGCCGGATGCCCCCGGGCTGCCGCGCCTGGTGCAACGCCGTCCGCTGAGCTTTCCCGTCAGCCTGCTGCTGGTCCTGCTGCGCCGCAAGCTGGCCGAATTCGACGCCACTGGCGGCGATACGCGGCTGGTCGTGAGCCGCGACGATATCGCCAACCACATGCGCCTGTTTCTGCCCGATAGCGCCAACGAAGCGCGCCTGTTCGACCGCATGGAAACGCATTTGAACAAGGTGGTCGAACTGGGCTTCCTGCGCCGCCTGCGCGGACAGGAAAACCAGTACGAAGTCAGGCGAATTCTCAAGGCCTTCGTCGATGCCCAGTGGCTCGACGATTTTGCGGCGCGCCTCGACAACTATGCGCAGCATGCCGCCGCGCTGGACGATAAGGACCGCGCATGAACTCGCCATCCGGTGTCGACGCCAGCCTGCCGCTCACGCAACTGGAACCCGCGCCCGCGTTCGAAGCCCCCGAACGCGCCGGCTTTCGCCTGCACCGCTTCGAGGCCTACAACTGGGGCACCTTCCACGGGCGCGTGTGGAAGCTGCATCCGGGGGGCGAGAACATGCTGCTCACCGGCGATATCGGCTCGGGCAAATCGACCCTGGTCGATGCCTTGACTACCTTGCTGGTCCCGCACAACAAGATCGCCTACAACAAGGCAGCCGGCGCTGACGCCCGCGAGCGCTCGCTGCGCACTTACGTGCTTGGCCACTACAAGTCGGAACGCGGCGAGACCGGTTCCAATGCGCGTGCGGTTGCCCTGCGTGATCACCACAGCTATTCGGTCCTGCTGGGCGAATTCCGGAACGAGGGATTCGGGCAGACCGTCACGCTGGCCCAGGTGTTCTGGCTGAAGGACCCGCGCGGCCAGCCCGAACGCTTCTACGTCGTGGCCGACGCCAGCCTGTCGATCCAGGAGCACTTCACCGGCTTCGGCAGCGACATCGCCCAGTTGCGCAAACGCCTGCGCGCCACTGCCGGCGTCGCCTTGCACGACAGCTTCCCGCCTTACGGCGCCGAGTTCCGGCGCCGCTTCGGCATCGCTTCGGAACAGGCCATGGACCTGTTCCACCAGACCGTGTCGATGAAATCGGTCGGCAACCTGACCGAATTCGTGCGCGAACATATGCTCGAGCCGTTCCCGGTACAAGCGCGCATCGATGCCCTGATCAGCCATTTCGACGACTTGAACCGCGCTCACGAGTCGGTCCTGAAGGCGCGTGCGCAGATCGATCATTTGCTGCCGCTGAGCGGCAACTGCGAACGGCATGCCGCACTGGTTGGCGAGGTGGCCGAATTGCGCGGCTGCCGCGATGCGCTGCGCCCATGGTTCGCCGGCCTCAAGGGAGAACTGCTCGACAAGCGCCTGACGCACCTGGAGGCGGAAGTGGAGCGCGCCAGTGGCAAGCTCACCCAGCTCGAGCGGCTGCGCCGCAACCATGTGCAAAGCCGCGACGAACTGACAGTTGCCATCGCCGCCAACGGCGGCAACCGCATCGAACAAATCAGGAACGACATGCTGCGCCTCGAGACGGCACGCCAGGAAAAGAGTGCCCGGGCAGGGCAGTATGAACACATCGCGTCGGCGCTCTCCTTGCCCGGCCCCGCCGACGCCGGCACCTTCGAGGCCAACCGCCGCGCCATCGCGCAAGGCCAGGCCGACTGCATCGCGCAGCGCGACGAACGCAGCAACCGCCTGACCGAGGCCGGCGTGACGGTCCGCGAGCTCGGACGACTGCACGGCGAGTTGACCGGCGAACTCGAGTCCTTGCGCCAGCGCCGCTCGAATATTCCGCGCCAGATGCTGTTGGTACGCGAAGCCTTGTGCGAGGCACTGTCGATCGCGCCCGATGCGCTGCCTTTCATCGGCGAATTGATCCGCGTGCGCGAGGACGACATCGCCTGGGAAGGCGCAGCAGAGCGCCTGCTGCATGCTTTCGGCCTGTCGCTGCTGGTGCCCGAGGCGCACTACGCGCAGGTGGCGGCGTGGGCGGACCGTACGCATCTTGGCGCGCGGCTGGTGTATTACCGGGTGCGTCCCGGCGTGCCCGCCGAACCCCGGGCATTGCATCCGCGCTCGCTGGTACGCAAGCTGGCGATCGAACCCGCCTCGCCTTTCTATGCATGGATCGAGAACGAATTGGCCCGCCGTTTCGATTATGCCTGCTGCGAAAATATGGACCAGCTGCGCCGCGAGCAGCGCGCGATCACCGCCAACGGCCAGGTGAAGTCGGGCGGCGAGCGGCACGAAAAGGACGACCGCCACCGGATCGACGACCGTACGCGTTACGTGCTCGGCTGGAGCAACGAGGCGAAAATCGCAGCATTGGCCAAACAGGAGCGCGATCTGGGCACCCGCGTGCTCGCCCACGCCGAGCAGATACGCGCGCTCAAGCGCGAAGTCGCCGATCTGGACGCGCTCAACGGTCTGTGGCAAAAGCTCGGCGTCTACGCCAACTTCGGTGAGCTGGACTGGAAGCCCCTGGTCGCGGAAATCGACCGCCTGGCGCGCGAACGGGAGGCGTTGGCCGCCTCGTCCGACCTGCTGCGTACCTTGCAAGAGCAGTTGCAGGAGTTGGGAAAAGCGCAGGCGCATGCCGACGAACAGTACCAGCTCGCCACCAGGGAGCAGGCAACCTTCGCCGAAAAGCGCGAACAGGCGCGCAAGCAGCGCGAGGAGTGCGAGCAGCTTGCCGGCGACATCGACAGCGCAGCGGCAGCCGTTCTCTTTCCCGCGCTGGCTGTGCTGCGCGAACAGGCGCTAGGCGCGCATACGCTGACAGTCGAATCGTGCGACAACCGCGAACGCGACATGCGCGAGTTCGTGCAAGCGCGTATCGACGCCGAGGGCAAGAAGATCGAACGCCTGCGCGATGCGATCATCTCGTCGATGCAGGATTACGTGCGCGCCTGGCCGCTCGACGCGCGCGAAGTCGACGTCTCGATCGACGCCGCGGGCGAGTTCCGGCGCATGCTCGATGTGCTGCAGGCGGACGACCTTCCACGCTTCGCCGGACGTTTCAAGGAACTCCTCAACGAAAACACGATCCGCGAGATTGCCGGTTTCCAGTCGCAGCTCAAGCGCGAACGCGAGACCATCCGCGAGCGCATCGACACGATCAACGCCTCGCTGCAGGCCATCGATTACAACCCGAACCGCTACATCGCGCTCGAGGTGGAGCCGAGCCAGGATGCGGATCTGCGCGACTTCCAGCACGACCTGCGCAGCTGTACCGAAGGTGCGCTGACCGGCTCCGCCGACGAGGAGTACACGGAAGCGAAATTCCTGCAGGTGCGACGCATCATCGAGCGCTTCCGTGGCCGCGAGGGCAGCGCCGAGATGGACCGGCGCTGGACCCGCAAGGTCACCGACGTGCGCAACTGGTTCGTTTTTTCCGCTTCGGAGCGCTGGCGCGAGGACGATCGGGAACACGAGCACTACACCGACGCCGGCGGCAAATCGGGCGGGCAAAAGGAAAAGCTGGCCTATACCGTACTGGCCGCCAGCCTGGCATACCAGTTTGGGCTGGAATGGGGCGCAGTGCGTTCGCGTTCGTTCCGCTTCGTCGTGATCGACGAGGCCTTCGGGCGCGGTTCGGACGAGTCGGCGCGCTATGGACTGGAGCTGTTCCGGCGCATGAATCTGCAGCTGCTGATCGTCACTCCGCTGCAAAAGATCCATATCATCGAACCGTATGTCGCCGGCCTCGGCTTCGTGCACAGCGACGAGGGCCGTCAATCCATGCTGCGCTACCTGAGCATCGAAGCGTACCGCGCCGAACGCAGCGCGCGCGGCGGATGAGCGGCCGGCGTACGACCCAGTGGTCGACGCCTGACGACATCGTCGCCGGCGTGAAAAAGCTGTGGGAAAGCGGCGCCCTGCTGGCGGCCCGCCTCGATGGACGATCCTTGTTCCCCTATGAGTTTCGGCTGCGGCAACCTGGCGCCGCCGACATGGGCGAGCAGTTCGACGCGGTCCGCAACTGGATTGCCGCCCTGTCGGGAACCAGCCGCGACCGCAAGGGCTACGGCTATGAGCTGGTCTGGCGCGACATCAATCATCGTCAGCTCGGACGCAACCGCCTGCCGGCCGCAGCGGTGATACCGACCGAGGCCGATGCCTTGCGCATGCTCGGACGCGGCAGCGATGCGCGCCGCTTCGAGCAGCTCGCCGGCACCACGCTTGCTGCATTCCCGGCGCTGCGGCCCTGGATACACGCGCATGCACTGGTGCTGATCGAGCAGGGCGACACCTGGGCGCAGGTACTGGCAGTGCTTGCATGGTTCGTGCGCCATCCGCGGCCTGGAATCTATGTACGCCAGCTCGATATCGCCGGCGTCGACACCAAATTCATCGAGGCGCGCAAGTGCCTGTTCGCAGAGTTGCTCGACCATGTGCTGCCGGCCGAGGCGATACTGGCGAGCCAAGTCGGCCCGCGTCAGTTCGAAGCGCGGTATGGCTTGCTGACCAAGCCGCCTATGATTCGTTTCCGTCTGCTCGATGAGACGCATTTTATCGGCGGTTTGTCGGACCTCACCGTGCCCGTGGCTCAGTTTGCATCCCTGCAAAGCCAGGTGGCGCGCGTCTTCGTGACCGAAAACGAAGTGAACGCCCTTGCCTTTCCCGATGTCCGGTCAAGCATGGTTGTGTTCGGCGGCGGCTATGGTATCGACCGCCTGGCTCAGGTGGACTGGCTACGCGACAGGGAACTGCTGTACTGGGGCGATATCGACACCCATGGCTTTGCCATTCTCGATCGCTTGCGGGCGAACCTGCCGCACGCCCGCTCCCTGCTGATGGATATGGACACCCTGCATGCGCATCGCCACTTATGGGGCGCGGAAGAGATGGACAAACGCTACACCGGGCAACTGACGCGCCTGACACCGGCCGAGCAGCACCTGTTCATTGCGTTGCGCGAAGACCAATTGGGCGTACGCCTGCGCCTTGAGCAGGAAAGGGTCGGATATACATGGGCAGTCAATGCGATTCGCACGGTCACTTGCGACAACGGATGAGCTTGGCTATAATTCGCCTCCTGCTGAAAACGACCACGAAACACAGTGTTGCGTCGACGGCAGGAAGCTGCGGAAAACGCGGAGCACGAAACAAAAGAAGTTGACGACAAACGCGAAACACCGCATAATCTCGCTTCTCTGCTGCTGACGAACAAAACGATTCGCAGAACACGGCAAGGCAGTACCAGACAAGTTCTTTAACAATTAACAGTCGATAAGT
>NZ_JBHSMS010000043.1:0-4571 GCF_042656795.1 Massilia jejuensis
GTTCGGCTCATCGCCTTCTGACCTCCTGGACTCAATTTCGTTCAGTCAGACACACCCTAGCGCGGATACATACCGCTGTCGCCGATGGTTTGCGACCGCCTAGGCCCCGCTCTCCGCCTGTCGGATCGTCTAGGTGAGAGAGCTGATCAAGCGGGCGCCACATTCGGTGACGTCGCCGTGGTAGGCGTACAGCTTGCCTTTGTGCTTTGCGCCTGCGCCGTCGGGTTTGATCGCAAAGTTACCCTTGCATTTTGGACAAAAGGTCATGTCATCCTGGATTGCTGCTGCCTTGCCCATGGCAATCGTTTCCGACGTGGCGCTGATGACCTTGCCGCCATGATCGGTCTGGTCGTTCAGTCGAATCACGCCACGGCCTTCGTGTTTCATGCTCACTCCTCATTGAGGTCTCGGTGTCTCGTTACTCGGCGCCAGCCGTGTTAGGTTTGCCCTTGGGAAGAAGTACGAACCCTCGGGGGCGCCGGGTACCTTGACGCGGAATTTCAGGCCGGACAGGAGTTTGTCCCACAACGCAACAGCCTCGTCGTTGCTGACCGACGCCTTCTTGGCGGCTCCGACCATATTGGCCTCGACCTTGGTGAACATGGCCGCGCCAAACGAGGACGGGTTGGCCACATCTCTCGGCGTGCCGACAAAGGCCCACTCGAAATCGTGAGTGCCGTCGGGTCGGCGAATGAGGGATTCTTCACCTTTCCAGTGTTGCACGTCCCGCTTGCCTTCGCGCAGAACATCACGCTTGGGGTAAAGGACGCCCTGCATATCCTGGGCACCCTTGATGCGGGCAAGCAGGGACAATTCGTCGCGCTTCATCTGCTCGAACTCAGCCTTGTCGTAATCGCCGTAAGCGTTCTGGTTGGAGCTGACGGAGAACGTAACGTCCGGGAAGCTGGGCAAATAGATTCCTGCATTTACTTGCTCTGAATCCCCGTACCGATCACCTGCCATGAACCCGTGTTCGATGCAGAAGCCCGGCTCGGTCGGTACTTCCTCCGGTGCGCGGAGCCGCAAGCTCCTGGCTTTCTCCAGCTGCCTGGCAATTACCGTGCTTTCGGTCTCCCCTTTCGAAGTTGCGTCGCCTAAGACGAATGTAAGTTTGCCTTTGCTGATATATGTTTTAAAAAAATAAAGTTCATATTTTTTTGCGACCTTATCCTCGTAATATCGAATCTGCCAACTTTCATCGATTGGTCCCGGTCCGTTGTAAGTAATTTCGGCAGTATCTTGTTCCGACCTCAGTTTCGCGATTTTTTCCTCTGCCGTGCGCTTCGCTTTCTCGATACCGCCCGAAATAATGTCTATCTTCGAGGGGAAGGAAGCGCTGCCCCAGACAAGTTGGGCTTCCTGCGGCAATTCGATTGCATAGCGGCCGAAACAAAGGATCTTCGTCTTTTCAAACAGCGCTCGCAGGCGTGGACTGAGTTTTACCGGTTCAGGCACGGCGGTCTCCTTATAAGTGTAGGTTCGAGAGTTTCCAACTAACGACACCAGGACAATGAGCAGCGCAGCGAATATCGCACCGCGCTTCAGGAACGGCATGGTATTCACGATGTCTCCCATTTCGCCGTCTTGGCGATCTGGACGACCGAATACAGCAGGGACGCCAGTACGTCCTTATCGGCATAGCTGTTCTGGTGTTCGTAGCTTTTGCCTTTTGTCTCGCCATGCACGAACAGCTTGCCTGTGATTAGCTTGGCAGAGCGGACGGCGGGGACGGTTTCGTCGCCAGGCGCGGCTGGCGGTTGCAGGGCGAGCGTCAGCACCCGGCTGTCTGTCTGGACTTTCAATGTGCCTTGGGCGTCGTCGCTCACCAGCTTCCAACTTTCGACCGGCGTAAGCAGGATGTTGCGGGAGTCCCACACTTCAGGGTCGGTCACTTTGAATACGACCTCGCCATAGCTGAGGCGTTCCGGTGACGAACAAAAGCTGCCGTAGCAACTGGTCGGGTGGAAGGTGGTCTTAATGTCCTCTATAAAAGCAACGGCCAGCTCCACGCGTCTGAGAACGGCAGCGATGCTCCCGCTTTCTAAGCTTGCTGGGTTAACCCACTTCGGATTGATCAGCCGCCACCATGCATCCGCCGGCTGCAGGTAGATGCTGTCTAGTGCGCTCGCTTTGTCGCCGGGCCAGCTCCACATCTCGCGCCCCGACCCATCCACGACCTTGAGCCATCCTTTACCATAGGCCGAACTGGGAAATAGTTCCAAAGCTGCAGGCGCATTTGCGAGGATGGCAGTCGCGTGTTTGCCATTGATGCCCAGCACCATTGCCCCGGTTTCAGCAATCATGCCCGCTCCCTGCTCTAGGAAGCCGAAACGCATGCGTTTATAGGAGGCGGCGGCGCCCATGGTCGGCATCACGTTGTGGTAGATGCCAAGTACCTTGACGGCGGGGTCGTTCAGCAGGTTCCCATATTTTGGATGAATGAGCGCGCGCGCCAGCAGGCCGCCCATGCTATGCGTCACGACGATCACTTCGTCGCATTTGAAGCCCCGCTTCTGGTAACCCTTGGCAAGCCCCCGGATGCGCTCAGCAATTACCTTCGCAGTTTCGCCGTTGCTTTTCAAAAAGTTGTATCCCATGGCATGGACCGGATACCAGCACGCGGCGATCTTTTTCAGATCCTGCTCGGTCAGCGGCTCGCCTGCGTCCACACCGCCGAAAGTGCGCGGATCGGCGAAGTACGGCTTCCACATCGGGTTTGCCGAATTGCCTGCGACCATATTGTTGAGGTGGCTTTCGGCCGTTTTCAGGAGCTGCCCGTAGGACCCAGTAAACAGCACTTCGCTCCAGCCCCGCCAGCGTGCAACTTGCGCTGGCGATTCGCGTTTCTTCGCGATTTGTTGGCCGGGTCTCCATCCTGTCGGCTTGCGCGAGCCTACCAAGGGGGGAATTGGCTCGAGGTTGTCAGGAACGTTCTGATGCCGCTTGTCCGCTGCCAGCGTTTCCGGGCCCTCGGGATCAAAGCGATCTTTACTCTCGGTGTAGTGGTAGTACTCGACTTCCGTCTCGTTTGGGTCAAGCATGAGCTGGCGCTGTTCCGGCGAGGCATTCTTGTACCACCCGACCAGGCCCGCATTGGCAAGGGCAGCGACGCCTTTTATGCCGACCATATCGTCCGGCCGCCACGAACGGTTATCTAGCCGGTCCAGCTTTTTTTGCCGCTCTTTGCTGAGGCGAAGGTTACTGCCCATCACGCCGGGCAAGAAGATTACGGGGATGACCTTGCGTGGCGGGAGCTTGACGTCGTGGCGAACCGTGTCGGAGGTCTTCGTCATGTGGACCGTATATTCAGCCCAGCCGCCGACGCCCTGCGTGAATTCGCCCTGGTGATTGCCCCGCTCGTTCAGTCCGGATTGGTCGCTCATGGTAGTTCGCCCTTGTAGCGGATGGTGTAGGAGTCGAAACCGCCTGATTTCTGTACTTCGGTGCTGCCGCTGGCTGCGGTTTTCCCTTCAATTACCGTTTCGTCGTCGCGCACGAGCTCGTAGGCGATGTTCTTCTCCGGCTTTAAGTTGGCGTCGACGAAGTTGACTTCCTGGTCGAAGCGGTAATCGGACTTGCGTTCGTTGAATGTCTGCGACACGCTTTTCGCCGGCAGCGTCTCGAGGTTGCCGTGGAATAGCACAGGCGACGCGGTGAAGAACTGCACCTGCTCGCCGATCTCGACCATGTTGTTGACACCGTGCAGCCGCACGCCTTTCTTGCCACGGACATTCACCCAGTCCGTCTCGCTGAGCAGTTCGAGTACCTTGTTGGCGATGACCTCCACGTCGTCGCTCTGGGCCTGCACCGACACTTTGCCGGCGGCCGCGATCAATTTCATTCCGGCCTTGTGCACGAAGAGCCTGAAGGTCGTTCCAACGCTGGCGAACAAGCCGTCGGAACTTGCAATCGACAGGCTTTTTTCGCTGGTGATCGCTGTATGGCGGCCGCTGGCGATGTGGGTCGACTGAGCGGTCGTAAGTTCGATACCGGCAGGGCTTGCCATGACGAGGTGCGGTTCGGCGAGTTCCGGGAACGCGCCTTTCGCCGCCCCGCGAATGGCCGAGTGCTGGACTTTGACGTCCTCCGCAGCTTCGTCCTGCTGGCCCTTTTCCTGAGCATCGTGATCGATCGCCATCGATGCCAATTGCTCTTGTATCTGCGCTGCCGACGCCAGTCGCTGCGCGGTTTCGCCCAGGTCCTTCATGTGCGACGCCGCATTCTGCCGCGCCTCAGTCGTGATGAGCATGCCTTGCGCGGCGCGTGCGACGCCCCAGGCGTTGGTCGCCAGTTCCCACCCTTCGCCACGCGCGTCCTTGCGACCGGTGGTGTCTTCAATGCGCGTGATGTGGCCAAGCGACAGCTGGCTGCATTCGTGGTCACTCTTCAACTGCGCCTGGATCTTCCCTGCAGTGTCATCGAGCACCAGGTGGTTGCCGCGCTGGCTACCTTCGAGCTCCCGGCTGCGCAGGCCGGCCAGCGCAGACTGTTCCGGCAGGTTCCACGGCGGCATATGTTTGCCGTTGTAGAGCGCTCCAAGTATGAGCGGATGATCGATATTCCCGTTGGGG
>NZ_JBHSMS010000044.1:0-84709 GCF_042656795.1 Massilia jejuensis
GCTGGTCTTTGCCGCAAAAAAAGGGAGGTCCGCTGAAAATCGTCAATTGATCAGCGCTTCCCTAGGTGACTGGAGCGGGTGAAGGGAATCGAACCCTCGTCGTAGGCTTGGGAAGCCTCTGCTCTACCATTGAGCTACACCCGCCTTGTCCCAAAGGGATAGACGCATTTTCCCCGACGGGGATATACGTTATCCCCGTGGGTGTGATTTTACAGACCTATCTTGCGACAGATCACCTGATGGAAGTCTGCACGCTTTCGCGTCAGGGCGATCGTTTCATCCCCTATCCCCTCCGTTACAGAGAGGCGTTCGCTTTTTCCATCATCCTTTACCTGCTTGCGACATCAGACCGTTCTCTCGTTCAGTCCTTGTCTGCGAACCACACAGACGGTCACATCAGGCTTACCTCGTTCCGTATAAGCAACAGAGTTGGGAAGGTCCTGCCTTTTCACCGGTGATGTTATGTCAGCGTGTCTGGACCAAGCAGCCAGACAACCAATCACTTGCCATTTTGGCAGAGCCCAGTTGCGTTTGGCTCGTTAAGCTTGACGGTGTTTACTAGCAGTTCACATTACATTAACCATCCAACCCAGCCTAGCTCCTCATCCGGGTGCAACTCCCGAACTCACGCCAGACCCCTCGCGGGATATGGCGTACCCCGTAAGGTGGCTTCATTGTCAGATCGCTATAACACCCCACCGTTGCCAGTGACGCGCCGATCCTAGGCTACAAAGGGCTGAACCCTTGGTCTTGTCAGGTACTCCACTTGGACATCCAGATCATGAACGAACAAAATTCATAATATGAACGCCGGCGCTTCGCAGCCAGCAAGACAATTTCTTATACGGCCTTCGCCGTGTGTACAACTTACAACAATGCCGGACTTCTCACACTCTTAACGTGGTGTGAAGGGTCGACAGGGCCTGTACGCGACTCGAGTCGCACGCTTGGGAAGCTTCTGCTCTACCATTGAGCTACACCCGCATTGCCGCGTATTCTACGCGACTCCTGGCCATTTTGACACAGCAACTGATGCCGCCTGGCCTGCGCCTACTCACTCGACCGGAAATAAATGTGAATTTTTGCGAACAGAACCGGATGCGCTGCAAGCCGGCACGTGCAACGCAGTGCGGGCACTGCAAGCCCTGCAAGCGGAGCGGAGCCAACACAGCAACGCGCCGGTTCTGGAATCAAAAAACATTGATGCGCGGTCGAATACTTAACAGTCCAGTTTCTCGTCGATGACTTTCCGAAACCCCCGCTTATAGGCGACCTGCAGGATATCGATATCGTAGCGCCAGTTCGCTTCGACAATGACCGGACCGTCTTCCAGGATCGCGACATCCCAGCCGACCGTGTGCAAGCCCTCGATCGATTCGTGGGCTTTGGTCACCAGCGCCAGCACTTCAGGCCAGCAGGGAAGCATGACGCCGAGGATGGGTGCGCCCGAGCCGGGGTGGACCGCGACGTCCTGCATGGCGGGCCAGGTCTTGGACTTCGACCCGATCGAGGTGATCATCTCGCCGGTGCCGATATCCACGGCCGCCACCAGGTTGCCGCTGGCGCCGTGCGAGAAATTGTCGACGTCGGACTCGCCGACGACGATACGGACGGCGCCGGCAATGACATCGATCCTGCCTCGATGCCGAATCGTGACGACGCGGATCGTCGACAAGCCTTTCGACTGCGTGATGCCCTTGATGACATGGTGGTTCGACAGCTTGGGCTGGACGATCAAGGCCCGCGTGTAGGCGAGCGCCTCTTCGCAGTAGTGCCGCAGATCGTCGAAACTGCCGCTGTGACCGCCGCTCCAGTGCACGCTCGACGTCGTCACGCTGAGCGAAAACGCGCCTTTGCCGTGCGAACCGCTGGCGGGCTTGACGAAGTATTCACCGGGCGCCAGCACCCTGGCCAGGTCGGCTGCCGCCAGCACATGGGGAATCGTGCTGTCGCCGGCAGGCGCTCTGGTAATCAGCGCAACAATGTTCGCCGTCGGTATCGCGTGCCGGCTGCAATGCTCGAAGAACTTGATCTTGTTGTCGGCCAGCTCGCACCCCTCTTTCGAGGCGATGGCGGCATAGCGCTTCTTCAGCGGCTCGTTGTCGAGGTAATCCGACCAGGTGTGCTTCGGCACGTCGGCCAGGCTGTAGAGCGAAAACAACTTGGCGCCGAGGCCGAGATTCGTACGCGCATAGAGGGGGCCCCAAAGCAGATGCATGTCGGACGGACGTCTGATCGACGAGAGGGCATATCGCTGCGCGCGCATGTACTGCGAGGCGACATCCAGTACTTTTGACAGCTTCATTGCTCTACCCTTTACTTGACAGGTTTGCCCCTGGGCCCCGCACCAGTGCGGATCGTGCACGAACGGGGGCAAACATGATAACGCATTAACAGTTCAGCCCGCTTCAATCGGGCCTTGCCGGACGGGCGCTGCGCAACGACGACGGGCGCGCACAGGACCTTGTGGGATTATTGCGGCGCTTCGACCGTATAGCCCCTGGCCTGCAGCGTCGCGATCACGCCTTTCGGATTGAGGATTTCCTTGATATGCACGACCGTGAAGGTGCTCGCATTGGTGGCGAGCGCCTTCTCGGCAGCGGCGACCCATTGCGCCAGGGCAGTCTCCTGCGCGGTCTTGAGTTCCGGCTGATTTCTCCCGAGCGAACCCGTACTCAGGGCGTGGATGCAGGCATTGGCCCGGTCGTCGAAGCTCAGCTTGCGAATGTCGTCCAGGTCGCCGATCGCCCAGGCATTGGCATGGGCGCGCATGGCCTCGACGTCGGTGTCCAGGCTTTCAATCGTTTTCAGCAGACAAGGCACATCGTCCATTGCCGACTTCTTGAACTCGCGCGCCGCCTTGCCGGGATCCTTGATGGTGACGCGATAGGTGGCGTCCGTGAACTTGAGATTGTGCTTCTCCGCCAGTTTTCCGACCTGGATGCGCACCGCGTCGCCGCCCGAAAGTCCGGCTTGCTTCAGGGCGCGTGCATACAGTTCCCCGGCGACGAAGGCGGGGCGTTGGCGTTCGATACCGCTGTCGTTGGCGAAAAACTTGGCCTTCAAGGGCTCCCAGCGCGCATACAGCGCCGGTGGCAGCACGTCCTTGAGTTCGGCGCCGTCCGGATTCTTCTTGATTCCGATCAGGAAGGGCAGCGCCGTCACGGCTCCCAAGCCGACCTCGATCGAGACACCCGGCGCCTTCAGGTATTCCTGGGAGGTCGCGATGACCCGCTCGACCCTGCTCGAGCGCCATTCCATTTGCGCCGGCAGCGGCGCATAGGTGCCGAGCACCCACATCACCTTGCCGTCCTTCGATACCTTCCACAAACCCGGTCCCGGGCGGCTGCCGGAAACGAGGATCGTTTGCGGGATCGCCTCGCCATCGTCCATGGTCGGCACGGCCGCCGCGCTCGCCGCGGCCGGCGAAGCGACCGGCGGCGCCTCGGTTTGTGCCCATGCGGGCAAGCGCAAGAAGCACAGGCACAAGGCGGGAATGACGTGTTTCAACATCGTGGCATCTTTCTAGTTGTTAGCCGAACGATATTGTGTTGCCACTAATCGATATATGCAAGCGACAAGATGTTACAAGAGCCATATGCATGGCTAATAACTCGGGCAGGCGGCTTTCGCGTGCCGCGCGCGCGGGACGGTGCGCGAGGGAAGCGCGACACGCTGGCAACCCACGCACGGACAGGCGCGATTTTGGGATAAATATTTCCTGCAGCCATCAAGATCCGGCGCCAACGGCCGTTATCCAGACTGATAGCGCCACCTGGCGCCTGCACTTACCCGGATCGATCATGAAACTCGCCGCTGTCCTCATCCTTGCCGCCGCTTCGCTGCTGTCCGCCTGCGGCGCCATGCGCATGTCGAAACCCGTCCCGGCGCAGCCGGCCATCGTGACCCTGAACGCCACCGGCTACGGCGCCGTCAACATGGCCGCCTGCGACGGCCAGTGCGACCGCGTCGCGCCGGCCCAGCGCAAGCTGCTGGCCATGCGCGCCGCGCGCCTGGACGCTTACCGCGCCATGGCCGAACAGGTCTACGGCCTGCGCATCGAAGGCGGCAGCACGGTTGGCTCGCTGGCGCTGAAAGACGACAGTTTCAAGGTGTATATTGACGCCTTCATCCGTGGCGCGCGCGTGACGAACAACGTCCAGCGCGAAGACGGCACCTACGAGACGACCGTGGAGATGGATTTCGACACCAATGCGGCCCAATCCCCCGCTCCTTCCGCGCATGCCGCCCCGACGGCGGCCAAGAACGCGCGCACCCTGGTGGGCAATGCCGGTTCCGGCGCCGCCTACGGCGCGTCGTTCTACCATGCCCGGTAAGTCCGGATTGCTTGGCGGCGCCTTGCTGGCGCTGCTGCTGAATCTTTCCATCCCCGCCCGCGCCGCGCCGATCGAAGCCGAAGGCGTGGCCTCGGTCGCCGACGGCGGCCTGGCGCGCGCCCGCCAGAACGCCATCCGCGACGCCCTCGAACAGCTCGGCCTGCGCAGCGGCGCCCGTGTCGACCTGGCCGCCGGCGCCGCCACTGGGGGCAAGACGGTCGGCAGCAGCCGCGTCCAGCCGACCGCCGATTTTTCGCGTTATACAGTGCTGCGCGAATGGCAGGCCGGCCAGCTGCTGCACGTGCGAATCGCGGTGGACGAAGCCGACGCGCGCCCGCGCGGCAGCGTCGATCTCGGCTACAAGAAAAAGCTCGTCGTCACGCCCTTCCACGTGCGCCGCTCGCCGCAGCTCGACGACGTCGACGACATCGCCATCCGCCTGCCGCAGGAGCTGCTGCGCCGCATGGGCGCTTCCGGCAAATTCCTCGGCAAGGAAAGCCCCTACGTCCTCTCGCCCGGCGCCACCGGCCCGAGCGCGGACACGGCCGCCGTGCGCCGCCTGGCCGCGCTGTACGAAAGCCAGTTCGTCGTGTCGGGCGAGATCGTCGACGCCAGCCGTTTCGAGCAGCCCACGTATTACGGCTTGATCAGGAAGAACGCGCGCCGCATCGAGCTCGCCTTCTATGTGCACGACGGTCTTTCCGGCGCCCTGCTGGCACAGCGTACGGCCATGGTCGAACAGGTGGGCGCACAGCGCATCGGGCGCGACAAGCCTTTCGGCAGTGCCAGCTTCGCCGCCACCCCCTTTGGCGGCGCGATCCTGCGCGCGCTGGACGAGGGCATCGCCGGCATCGCGGCCGATATCGCTGCCTTGCCCTTCATGGCCAGGGTGGTGCAGGTGCAGGGCGAGCGCATCTTCATCGACGCCGGCAGCACCTCGTCGGTCGCGCCGGGGGACCAATTGGTGATCTACCGCCAGGACGCGCGCCAGCAGGTGTACGGCGCCGATCCGCGCGTGCCGCTCGGGACCGTCGAGTCGCCGGTGGGGACGCTGTCGATCGTGCAGGTGCAGCCGGGGTTTGCGATCGGGACCGTGACGCCGCCCGCGGCCGCGCGCCAGGTCAGCGCCGGGGATATGGTGCGCTTCGATGTCGCGGTCATGCCGGACCGGTAGATGACGCCGACGGTTCTTGCGGCGGCCGCTCCAGCAACTGCTGCGCCAACTTGAACCCCTCCACCATCACATTGAACGCCTGGCGCTTGGTGGCCTCGTCCGGCACGCGCAGGATATACGACGGGTGGTACACGGTCACCACCCAGCGGTCCTCATGCCGGATCGCCTTGCCGATCGACTCTCCCAGCTTCGCATTCCCATTGCCCAGCACGGCCTTTAATGCCGTCGCCCCCAGCGCCACGATCACCCTGGGTTTGACGGACGCCAGTTCCTTGTCGAGCCAGTAGCTGCAAGCCTCGACTTCCTTCTGCGCCGGCGTCTTGTGCAGGCGCCGCTTGCCGCGCGGCTCCCACTTGAAGTGCTTGACGGCGTTGGTCAGATAGATCTCGCGCCGCTCCAGCCCGGCGGACGCAAATACCCGGTCCAGCAGCTGGCCGGCCGGCCCGATGAACGCCTTGCCCGCCAGGTCTTCCTGGTCGCCCGGCTGCTCGCCCACCAGCATGATCTGCGCCTTCGCGGGTCCTTCCCCGCCCACGGCTTGCGTCGCGTGCTGCCACAAGTCGCAGCGCCGGCATTCGTCGAGTTTCGAGGGCTGCTGGCGTTCGGGCTGGGCATCGGCCGGGGCAATCGGAATGGTAAAACCGCTTTTCCTGCCGACGGCCTGGGCCTGGCCGGTGCTGCGCGCGCCCAGCTCGGCGTTGCTGACCATAGCCGGCACGATCGCGCCTTCCGGCAGATTTTTCCAGAAGCGCGACGGGATATGGCTTTGCATCAGCTGGGCGTTGACGCGCGCCGGATTGAAGATGCTGCGGTAATAGGTGAGCCAGAGCGCTTCGCCGGCATCGTCCAGGTCGGCCGCGCTGCTCATCAACGGGCCGGTATGGTGCAGCGTGGCGCCGTCCCACATCACGCTGGCCTCGGGCGTGCCGATCATCCAGGTGACGCCGCCCATGCGCTTGACGAAGTGTTCGGCCACCTGCGGCAGCACGTCGTGGCGCGGCTCGAACCAGGCGGCAAAGCGCGGCGGACCGGCATCGACGGGACGCTCGCGAAATCGGATATAGGCATGCATGTCGTGCTCCTCGCGGCGCACCGCTTTCACCATCGCCGCGAGCTTGACGCCGTCGACGTCGGCCGGCGATTGCACGTCGTGCTCGCCGTGCTGCCAGCGCCAGATCACGCGGTACAGGAAAGCCCAGCGGTCGGGCACGCGGCAGCAGGCGGCCGACTGCAGCATGTCCATGAACGCGCGCGGGATGCGCGGCGACTGCGCCGGTGCGGGCGGTGCCGGGGCCGGCCCGGCAGGGACATTATCGGCGGAAGGATCGGCCGCCGGCGCACCCGAGAACAGGTCGACGGCGTGCGTGCCGGCCTCGTTCCACGTCACCAGTTCCGGCGCGATGTCGTGCATCAGGAGGTCGCGCGCGGCCGTACGCCACTCGGGGAAGCTGGAGACCACCAGCGGCTGGCCGGCGGCAACGAGGGCCGCCGCGTTCATGCCGCCTGCAGTTCAGGCCACAGGTTCATCTGCTCGGCCGGCGCGCCCAGGTGGCGCCGCAGCAGGTCGGAACTGGCCAGGCCTTGCGCCGGCTTGTAGTCGGCGGTGACGACGAAGGGCGCGACTTTCTTCATGCTGCAGCGCAGGCGCGACAGGTCTTCCCAGCGAATGCGGCGCAGGCGGCGCAGGTCGACGATGCGCTTGGCGTTGCGCAGCCCGATGCCGGGCACGCGGGCGATCATCTCGGCATCGGCGCGATTGAGGTCCATCGGGAAATGGTCGCGGTTCGACAGCGCCCAGGCCAGCTTCGGGTCGACGTCCAGCGCCAGGTTGCCGGCCGCCGGCATCAGTTCGCCTGCCGTGAAGCCATAACTGCGCAGCAAAAAGTCGGCCTGGTAGAGGCGGTGCTCGCGCAGCAGCGGCGGCGGCGCGAGCGGGACGCTGTCCGGGCTGTACGGAATCGGGCTGAAGGCCGAATAGTACACGCGCTTGAGCTTGTAGCTGCCGTACAAGGTCTCGGCCGTGTTCAGGATGGTCTGGTCGTCACTGGCATCGGCGCCGACGATCATCTGCGTGCTTTGACCGGCCGGGGCAAAGCTTGGCGCCTTCGGCTCTTGCGCCTTTTCGTCGAGCTTGCGGCGGATCGCACCCATTGCCAGCTTGATGGTGTGAACGTTCTTTTCCGGGGCCAGGCGCGTGACGCTGTCATGGGTCGGCAGCTCGATGTTGACCGACAGGCGGTCGGCGTAGCGGCCGGCCTCGGCGATGAGCGCCGGATCGGCGTCGGGAATGGTTTTCAGGTGAATATAGCCACGGAAATTGTGGACTTCACGCAGGGTGCGCGCGACGGCAACGAGCTGCTCCATCGTGTAATCGCTCGACTGGATGATGCCGGAACTGAGGAACAGGCCGTCGATGTAGTTGCGCAAATAAAAATCGTGGGTCAGTTTCACCACTTCGGCCACCGAAAAACGTGCCCGCGGAACATTCGAAGTACGGCGATTGACGCAGTACTGGCAGTCGTAGACGCAAAAATTGGTGAGCAGGATTTTCAGTAGCGAAACGCAGCGGCCGTCGGGCGTGTAGCTGTGGCAAATGCCCATGCCGCTAGTTGCGCCAATGCCGCCATCGCTGCCGTCGGAAGCGCGCTTGGGCGCCCCGCTGCTGGCGCAGGAGGCGTCATATTTGGCGGCGTCCGCCAGGATTTCAAGCTTGTCGGAAAGTTTCATCGGGCCGGAGAAACTGTATGGGTGTACAGTATATCGCAGCCCGGAAAGCTGCACCGGCCGCACGCGCAGGGCGGCGGGACAATCCCGGTTCAGGCACCGGAACCGTCGCACTAACCTAGCGTAACGGCTTGCCGTCCTGGTCCAGCACGACGACGTCGCCCCAGCCCAGCGCACGG
This sequence comes from Massilia jejuensis, assembly GCF_042656795.1. Lineage (NCBI taxonomy): Bacteria > Pseudomonadati > Pseudomonadota > Betaproteobacteria > Burkholderiales > Oxalobacteraceae > Massilia > Massilia jejuensis. The sequence continues at coordinate 8,415 of NZ_JBHSMS010000044.1, forward strand.
ATCCCCGCTTCCACCTTGCGCAAGTCGCCGATCACCATCCAGACCACCTGCTGCGGCTGCACGAACCTGGCCGCGGCCTGCCCCAGCTGCTGCGGCGTCAAGGCCTTCAAATCGGCCGCATACCGGCGCCAGTAATCCTCCGCCAGGTTCAGGTTGACGCTGGCAAGGGCCGCGCTTTCGAGCGCAGCCAGGGTTTCGAAGCGGCCGGCCAGGCGCGCGGTCATGTTGCGCATGACGCTGTCGTACTCGGCGCCGGCCAGCGGACGCTCGCCTGCCACGCCCTTGATCTCCTTGGCCACTTCGCGCATCGCCTCGACGGTTTTATCCGTCTGCACCGGCGCCGTCGTGATGAAGCTGCGCTGGCCGCGCACGTCGAGCAGGCGCGCGCTGGTGCCGTAGCTCCAGTGTTTGTCGAGGCGCAGGTTGCGGTTCAGGCGCGAGGTCGCCATGCCGCCGAAGTTGTGCATCACCGGCTCGATCGCCAGGTCTTCCGGCTGGCCGTGCGGCAGCGACAGGTGGGCCGCGACGATGGTCGATTGCGGCGCGTCCGGCTTGTCGATCAGGTAGACCTTGCTGCCGGCGCTCGTCGCGGCATGCGCGGACGGTTTCTTCGGCGCGCTGCCGGCGGCCCAGCGGCCGAACGAAGCTTCCAGGGCCGGCAGCAGTTTGTCCATCGTGGTGTCGCCGGCGACGATGATGGTGGCGCTGCCGGGACGGAACCAGGCGGCATGCCACTGCGCCAGGTCCTCGCGCGTGATCGCTTCGATGCTGCCGGCAAAGCCGCTGGCAGGCTTGCCGTAGGCATGCTCCTGGCCGTACAGCAGGGCCGGCATGACGCGCATGGCCAGGCTGTTCGGCTGCGCCTTCTCCTGGCCGATCTGGGCCAGGCGGCGCGACTTCTGGAGCAGGAACTGGTCTTGCGGGAAGCTTGGCGCCAGCGCGGCGTCGGCCATGATACCCAGTGAAGTCGCCAGGTTGGCCGATGGGGTCTGCAGGCGCACCAGCGACTGGTCGGCGCTGGTAGCGGTCGACAGGCGCGCGCCCAGGTTTTCCAGGGAGTCCGACAGCGCGAAGGTGTCGCGCGTCGTCGTGCCCTTGTCGAGCAGGTCGAGCGCGAGCGAGGCGGCGCCGGCCCTGGCGCTGCTGTCCGAGGCCGCGCCGGCGTCGACCGCCAGCGTCGCGTTCACGATCGGCGCCGTGTGGCGTTCGAGCAGGATCACTTTCAGGCCGTTCTTCAGCTGCGCGCGCTGCATGGCCGGGAACTTGACGTCGGGCGCCGCGCCCAGCGCCGGCAGCAGCTTGCGGTCGATCGTCGATTTCACTGCCGCCAGCCTGGCGAACGGGCGCACCGTCATCGTGTAATGGTTCGCCCGCAGCCAGCGGTTGCCGGCCGCTTTTACCTGCGCCGGAGTGGCATCGGCCATTTGCTCCAGGCGCGTCAGGTAGGCGTCCGGCGTGCCGCCGTAGGTCATGCTCTCGGCCAGCACGTCGGAACGGCCGCCGAAGCCGCCCAGGCGCTCGAGGCTGCGCGAGAAATCGGCCAGGGTGCGCGTCTTCACGCGCGCCAGTTCGGCCGCGCTCGGCCCCTTGGCCAGGAGCTCGGCGACGATGGCGTCGATCTCGCGTTCGACTGCCAGCGGGTCGACGCCCGGCTTGACAGTGGCGACGATGTTGAAAGTGCCGCCCAGTTCGGCGTCGTTGACATGGGTGCTGACACTGGTCGCCAGGCCCTGGTCGTAGACCAGGCGCTTGTCCAGGCGCGCGCTCTTCGAGCCGGCCAGCACGTCGGCCAGCAGCGCCAGGCGCGGGGTGTCGGCGTCGCGCCAGGCAGCGGCATGCCAGCTGCGGTAGATGCGCACCTGCGGCGCATGGTCTTGCATCTCGTCGCGGATATTGCGTTCGAGCGTGGGGATCCAGCGCTCGGTGCGCGGCAGCGGCGGGCCGGGCGGGATCGCGCCGAAATACCTGGTCACCAGTTCCAGCGCCTTCTCCGGCGTGATGTCGCCGGCCAGCGAGATGACCGCGTTGTTCGGGCCGTAGTAGGTGCGGTACCACTCGCGGATGTCGTCCAGCGAGGCGGCCTGTAAGTCTTCCATGCTGCCGATGGTCGACCACGAGTACGGGTGCGAGTGCGGATACATCTTGGCGCCGATTTCGTTGCGCACGCGGCCATACGGCTGGTTCTCGCCCTGGCGCTTTTCGTTCTGCACAACGCCGCGCTCGCGCTCGAGCATCTCCTTCGAGATGTAGTTGCCGAGGAAGCCCATGCGGTCGGACTCGAGGAACAGGGTGCGCTCGAGCGCGGACACCGGCACGTCCTCGAAGAAGTTGGTGCGGTCGGTATTGGTGGTGCCGTTGCGGTTGTTCGCACCCAGGTCGTCCATCGCCTCCCGAAAGCCATGCGGGTAGTTTTCGGAACCGTTGAAGAAGAAGTGCTCGAACAGATGCGCAAAGCCGGTCTTGCCGCGCTTCTCGTTGCGCGAACCGACGTGGTACCACATGTTGACGGCGACTACCGGCACGCTGTGGTCTTCATGCACGACCAGGGTCAGGCCGTTCGGCAGCACGAACTTCTTGTGGGCGATCGTGTAGGCCTTGCGGTCGAACGATGGTGTCTTGCCGGCGGCGGCTGCCGGTGCCGATGCGGCGGGCACCGGCAGCGTGGCGGCCGAGGCGCAGGCAAGGGCCAGTGCGGCGAGTAGCGCTTTGTTCATGGGTCTCCGTGGGGTGGTGTGCTTATGGTGGGCGGATGCGGTGCAAGGCGGCGGGTGCGCGGCAGTGCGAGTACTCAGGCCGCCTCTTGCGACAAGCCCTGCGCCAGCGCCAGCTGGCCCGCATCCATGCGCGCCGTCATCCGCTTCAGGTAAGGCTCGGCGCCCGCCAGGCCGGCGCCGGCGGCGCGCGCCAGCCAGCCGTAGGCTTGCAGCAGATCGCGCTGCGCGCCCTGTCCCGCCGCGTACATCACGCCGAGGTTGAACTGCGCGCGCGCATGGCCCTGGCGCGCCGCGCACAGGTACCAGAAGTGGGCAGCTTCGTAATCGCGCTCCACGCCGTGGGCACTGTCGTAGCGCAGCGCCAGCGCGAACTGGGCCAGCGCGTGGCCCTGGTCGGCCGCCTTGCGGTACCAGCCCGCCGCCTCGCGCGGGTCGCCCGTGCCGTCGCGTTCGAGCAGAACGCCCACCATGTGCTGGGCCGGCGCGTATTCCTGGTCGGCCGCGCGCCGGTACCAGCCCAGGGCGCGCGCCGCATCCTGCGCCACGCCTACGCCGTTCTCGTAGCGCAGGCCGAGATCGAACTGGGCGCGCAGATGCCCCTGCTGCGCCGCCTGCAGGTACCAGTGGACCGCCTGGGCCGGATCGTGTTCGACGCCATTGCCGTTATCGTAGAGCTGGCCGAGATGGTATTGCGCCGCCGGCAGTCCTTGCGCGGCGGCCTGGCGGTACCAGTGGGCGGCCAGCGCCGGGTCGCGGTCGACGCCCTGGCCGTGTTCGCAGCGCAGCCCGAGGTTGTCCTGGGCGGCGGCGTGCCCCTGTTCGGCGGCACGGCGGTACCAGCGCAAGGCGGCCGCTTCGTCGCGCGCCACGCCGTGGCCGCTGTCGTGGATCAGGGCGAGATTGAACTGGGAACTGGCGTGCCCCTGCTCGGCGGCGCGTTGATACCAATGAATCGCCTGCGCGCTGTCCTGCGCCAGGTCCTGGCCCTTGTCGAAGCGCAGCGCGAGATTGAACTGGGCCGGCGCGTGGCCCTGTTCGGCGGCGCGGCGCAGCCAGTCGAGTGCCTGGACCGGGTCGCGCGCCACTCCCTGGCCGCCGTCGTAGCGCAGCGCCAGCGCGAACTGGGAGCGCGCATAGCCCTGCTCGGCCGCGCGCCGGTACCAGCTCAGGGCCGCATCGGTATCCCGGGCCACGCCCTTGCCGCCGTCGAACATCATGCCCAGGTTGTGCTGGGCGCCGGGGTCGCCCTGGCCGGCCGCCTGGCTGAACCAGTGCAGCGCCTGCCCGACGTCGGCCGCCGTGCCCTGCCCCTTCGCATACAGCCAGCCGAGGTTGTACTGGGCCGGCGCATAGCCCTGGCTTGCCGCGCAGCGGTACCAGTACAGCGCCTGCGCGTGATCCTGCTCGACGCCTTGCCCCTTCTGGTACATGACGCCGAGATTGTACTGGGCTTGTTCGAGGCCGGCGGCGGCGGCCTTGCGGTACCACGCCACGGCCAGCGCATAGTCGCGCGGCACGGCCTGGCCGTTGACGTACATGAAGCCCAGCTGGTGCTGGGCGCTGGCGATGCCGCGCTCGGCCTGCGCCCTGATGCGCAAGAAATCGGCGGTATGGCGCTCGGCGCCAGGCTCGGGCATGGCCGCGCTTTCCATGGGCCGCGCTCAAGCGCGCATCGCGCGCGGGACGGGGAACACGATCGGCTGTCCGGCGCCGGGCAGCGCGGACGCCGGCGGCGCCTGGCCGCGCAGCACGCCGATGAAGTTCGATAACGAAATCGGGCGGTGGAACAGGTAGCCCTGCATCGTCTCGCATCCGTTGGCGCGCAGGTAATCGGCTTGCGTGTCGGTCTCGACCCCTTCGGCCACCAGGTGCAGGTTCAGGCCGCGCGCGATCGAGATGATCGCCAGGATCACCGGATAGTGGCCGTCCGGATCGTGGATCTCTTTCACGAAGGACTGGTCGATCTTCATCGTGTGGATCGGGAAGCGGTGCAGGTAGGACAGCGACGAGTAGCCGGTGCCGAAGTCGTCGATCGCGACCGACACGCCGAGCTGGCACAGCTTGTTCAACTGCTCGATCGCGTACTGCGGATTGCGGATGCAGATGTTCTCGGTGATCTCGACCTCGATCTGCGCCGGCGAAATCCCGTAGCGCACCAGCGCCCCGCGCATCTTCTCGAAGAAGTCGCCGCGGTCCAGGTATTGCGGCGACAGGTTCAGCGACAGGCGCACCGCCTGGCCGCTGGCCAGGTTCCACTGCAGCATGTCGCGGCACAGCGCGCCGATCATCCAGTCCGAGATCGGCAGCATCAAGCCGTTCTCTTCGGCGAAGGGCAGGAATTCGCCGGCCGACAGCAAGCCGCGCGTCGGATGGTTCCAGCGCATCAGCGCCTCGGCGCCGACGATGCGCCCGCTCGTCGAATCGATCTGCGGCTGGTAATACATCTCCAGCTCGTTGTGTTCGAGTGCGCGGCGCAGCGCCTGCTCCAGCGCGATCTTCTGGTGCGACACGTCGAGCATCGAGTCGTGATAAAAACTGTGGCCGTTCTTGCCCAGCGCTTTCACCTGGTACATCGCGATGTCGGCGTGGCGCAGCAGTTCGTCGATCGATTCGCCGTCGCCGGGATAGATGGCGATGCCGATCGAGGCCGAGATGTGCACTTCGTGGCCGTCGAGGTCGAACGGACGGTGCAGGCTTTCCAGGAACTTGTCGGCGATGATGCGCGCGTCGTCGCGGTCGCGCAGTTCGGGCAGCACGATGGTGAATTCATCGCCGCCCTGGCGCGCCAGCGTGTCGCCCTTGCGCAGGCATTCCTTCAAGCGCACCGCCACCTGCTGCAGCAGCTCGTCTCCCTTGACGTGGCCGAGCGTGTCGTTGACCAGCTTGAACCGGTCGAGGTCGATGAACATCACCGCCAGTTCGGTCAGCTTGCGCTTGGCCTGGATCACGGCAAGGCCGAGGCGATCCTTGAACAGGATGCGGTTCGGCAGATCCGTCAGGATATCGTGGTAGGCCTGGTAGGAGATGACTTCCTCGGCGCGCTTGCGGTCGGTGATGTCGCGCGCGACGCCATAGGTGCCGAAGAATTCGAGCTTTTGCACCTCGCTGTCGGGCACGTGCATGCCGATCGAGTTCAGCGAGATCGTCATCAGGGTATTGTTGAAGGTGCGCTCGCCGCTGTTGCTCTTGGCGCCGCGGCACTTCAGGCGCAGCTCGACGTTGCGCGAGGCGCGTTCATCGACGCGGCGCTCGTTGAAGACATAGCGCGCCCGTTCCAGGTCTTCGTCGTGCACCAGGATCGAATAGTGTTTGCCGATCAGTTCGTCGCGCGAGAAACCGAGCAGCTGGTAGGCGCGGTCGTTCACGAAGGTGAAACGCCCTTCGTGATTGAGCGTATAGATGATGTCCGGCGAGCTGTCGACCAGGTAGCGGTACATCTTCTCGGAGTTTTCCAGCTGCTGGGCCATGCGCGTGTTGGCCGCGGCCAGGCGGCGCTGCGCGAGCGCGTTGCCGACCGTTTTCATCAGCTCTTCACGGCTGTAGGGTTTGCGCAGGTAGTCGTAGGCGCCGCGCTTGAGGGCGCCGATCGCCGCGTCGATGCCCACTTCGCCGCTCATCACGATCACGTCGGCGTCGAGGCCGCGCGCGTTCATGAAGTCCATGATCTCGTGGCCACCGATGTCGGGCAGGCGCAAGTCGAGCAGGACCAGGTCGAAATGGCCGCGCGACAGGTGGGCGATGGCCTCGGTGCCGGAGCCGGCCGTGGTCAGGTCGAAGCCGCGGTCGCGCAGCAGCTCGTAAAGCGAGGCAAGCAGGCGTGGCTCGTCGTCAACCAGCAACAGGCGCGCCTGGGGAGCGCTATCGTCGCACTGGCTAGGCAAGGCCGGATGTCCACTGGCGCGGTACTCGTTCATCATGACCCTAAACAGAACCCAGGGCGCGCGCCATCAAGGCCGGCACTGTGCTGGCGCCGGACCAGGCCGGCAGCAGGATTTCGAAGGCGGTGCCACCCCTGCCGCTGCGGCAGGCGATCTGTCCGTTCATTTTTTTCACCAGGCCATGCACGATCGACAGGCCCAGGCCGCGGTGCGCGCCGTCCTTGGTGCTGCGTACGCTTGAAAACAGGTTGGCCATCACTTCCGGCGCCAGGCCCGGCCCGGTATCGGTCACGGCCAGTTCCAGGTACAGCCTGCGTTCGCGGTGGACGATGCCGCGGTTGACGATGTCGATGCGCCCGCCGCCGCTGCCGGCGAGCGCCTCGACCGCGTTCTTGACCAGGTTGACCAGGACCTGCTTGAGCAGGTCGGCGTCGCCTTCGACCAGGCGCGCATCCTCGCCCATGGCGGTGGCAATCTGGACGCCGTCCGGTACGAACTGGCCGGCGCGGAACAGGCGCACCACCTCGTCGACGACTTTCGCCACGTCGAGCGGGCGTGGCCCGCTTTCCTGCGGCTTGAGTTCGGCCAGGCTGCCGATAAGCTGGCCGACGCGGTCGATCTCTTCGTTCAGCACCGACATCTCGGTGCTGACAGGTTCGTGGCGCGCCAGTTTGCTATCGAGGACACTCAGGTAGTTCTTGATGATCGAAAGCGGGTTGTTCACCTCGTGCACCACGCGGCGCGAGGCTTCGCGGTACTCCTCGACCACGCTGGCGAGCTGGCGGCGCGCGTTGCCGCGCTCCGCGAGCGCGGCCTCGAGCGCGGCGGCGGCCTGGGTGCCGAACGACTGCAGGAAGCGCTCGCGCTTCTGGCAGCCGGCTACCTGCCAGGCGGCCACGCCGCCCACCATCACGCCCAGGCAGCGGTTGCCGGCCACCAGCGGCAGGCAGACCAGGCTGTCCGTGCCGAGCATGCGAAACAGCTGTTCTTCGGCCAGGCCGAGCGGCTGGCCCGCGCGCTGGACATAGGCGGTGCGGCGCTCCAGGGCGGCGCCGGCGACCGGCCCGCCCTTGTTCAGGGGGATGGTGAATTCGGCGATGCGCTGGGTGCTGCCGATGGGCGCGCCGATCAGCATCTGCCCGGTCGGGTTCTCCAGCAGGATCACGGTGGTATCGAAGTCGAACAGGATGCGCGCCGAACGCGTCATCGATTCGAGCAGGTCGGACTCGCCCTGCTGGCGCGCGAAAGTCTGCCCCACTTCCGAGACCAGGACCAGGTTGCGCACTTCTTCGGACAAGCGCTGCTGGACCGGGTCGACGACGGGCGGGGCATACGCGGGCGGGGTCGGGATGTCGTCAGCGCCGCTGAGATCGATGCCGAGGTGGGCGGCGGCCTGGTCGACCTGGCGCGCGGCGGCGCTCAGCATGGCCGGCAGTTCGCCTGCATCCAGCCCGCACAGGGCGGCGCCGCCGGCCAGGGCCGCGCTGTCGTTTGCATGGCTCGACATCAGGTGCGCCATGCGCACGATGCGGATCAGGGGATGGGCCGATTCGAGGCGCTCGCTCGACTCGTGGTGGTACAGCACGGCGTCGGCCAGGAAGGAATCGAGCTGCCAGCGCTCGACCAGCCAGGCGCCGGCTTCGGCGTGGGTGATCTGCAGCGTGCGCTGTTCGACGGCGCACAGGTCTTCGTCGTCCAGCGCGGTGAAGTTGAACGCGTATTCCTTGGGCGCGGCGGCAAGCAGGGCCAGGCGCCCGACATTGTGCAACAGGCCCGCCAGGTAGGCTTCTTCCAGGTGCGGGTAGTCGATGCGGCGCGCGATGTCGCGCGCGATGACGGCCGCGGCCAGCGACTTCTTCCAGAAGGCGCGCAGGTCGGTGCTGCCCGAATGCGGAAAACTGTTAAAGGTCTGGAATACCGAGTCGCTGATGACCAGCGTCTTGATCATGTCGGTGCCGAGAGCGACGAGCGACTGTTCGAGATTGACGCCGCGATGGCTGCGGTGGTAGGCCGAGCTGTTGGCGGTGGTCAGCAGCTTGCCGGTCATGCCAGCGTCGTTCGCGATCAGGGCGGCCAATTCCGGCATGCCCAGGTCGTCGGCCTGCAAATGCCCGATCAGCTTGATGAGTATCTGCGGCATTGCGGGCAGCCGGGCAATCAGCAGCCGATTGCGGATATCCTGGTCAGGTAGGTGCATTGTCTAAAACGGCGCCACAGTACGAAGTTTTCGGGGTGGCATTCCCGAGCAGGGCTACCACAACATGACACTTATGCATCTCTGGAGCAGATGGCGATTCCTATTGTTGATCCAGATAAAAACGAAGGTCTTAGCATATAGACATTTCTGATTGGGAACAATACTTTCCGTCAAAAGTGCGTATTTTGACGTATGTATGACGCATGTGGGTGACAATTTATTAATTTAATGTCAACAATGTGGGTCATTTCCTGGACATTTCACCTTCCATTGCGGGCCAGCACGCGCCGGTAATGGCGCGAGGTCGACCAACAACCCAGTGCCAGCACGGCAAACCCGGCCTGGCCGAGCGCCAGCGCCAGCACCGAGTGCGACAGCGCCGGCGCGATCACTCCGGCGACGATCGCGCCCAGCAGCGTGACGATGAAGGACTGGCAGGACGCGGCCGTGCCGCGGATGTGCGGAAACAGGTCGAGCGCGAGCAGCGTGGCGCCCGGCGAAATGAGCGCGCTACCGAAAGTGAAGAAGAACATCGGCAGCACCGTCCAGGGCAGTGCCGGCGGCAGCAACAGGTGGTAGCCGACATTGAAGGTGACGGCGCCGAGCATGAAGGCGAAACCGATCCCGATCTGGCGCGCGAAGCTGGTCTTGCCGGCCATGCGGTTGGCCGTCATCGAACCGAGGAAGATCCCGCCCACGGTCGGCACGAACAGCCAGGCGAATTCGGACGGACCGAGGCCCAGGTGCACCGGCAGCAGCACCGGCGAGGCTGTAATGTAGAGGAACAGGCCGGCGAAGTTCAGGGCCGTGACGCCCGCTTTCATGTGGAACAGGAAGGAGCCGAAGATGGCGCCGTAGCTCTGCGCCAGGAAGCGCGGATTGAAGGGCTGGCGCCGGCTTGGGGGCACGGTTTCCGGCAAATGCTTCCAGCTCACCCAGAACAGCAGCACCGTATAGGCGCACAGCGCCAGGAAAATCGCGCGCCAGTCGAACCAGGTGACGATCCAGCCGCCCAGCACCGGCGCGACGGCCGGCGCGATCGAGAAGATCATCGTCACCATCGACAGCAGGCGCGCGGCCGGTGCGTCCGAATACAGGTCGCGGATGATGGCGCGTCCGACCACGACCCCGGCCCCGGCCGACACCCCCTGCATGATGCGGAACACCCACAGGTAATGGACGGTGGACGCCGCCGCGCAGCCGAAGGTGCCGATCGCGAACACGACCAGGGCCACCAGGATCACGTTGCGGCGCCCGAAGGCGTCCGACAGCGCGCCATGCCACAGCACCATGCCGGCAAAGGCCAGCATGTAGGCCGTCAGCGTCTGCTGCACTTCCAGTGGCGAGGCGTTCAAACTGGCCTCGATCTGCGGGAAAGCCGGCAGGTAAGCGTCGATCGAGAACGGTCCGAGCATCGACAGCCCGGCCAGCAGGGTTGCCAGGCCGCCGGCCGACAGCATGACGATCCGGTGCGGCGCCGGCAGGGGCACCGGAAGCACCGGATCTTTCGGCAGCTGGTCCGGGTCGGTCGGCGGCAGCATCGTTTATTCCTGGGCCGGGTTCGCGCTCGCGTCCTGCTTCGGCCTGGCTTCCGCGCGGCGGTTGTAGCCGGCCACCATGTCGAAGCGGAACAGGCGGCATTCGAGGGCGCCGTTGAAGAACGGCGTCTTGCGCGCTTCCTTCAGGCGCAGCAGCTTGGGCAGCGACAGGTCGGCCGTGAACAGGAACACGGTCCAGCCGGCGAAGCGCTGCTTGAGCGTGGTCCCGAGCGCCGAATAGAAGGAAACGGCCATCTCGTCGGCCGGCACGGTCGAGTCGCCGCGCACGCCGATGCGCTCGCCGTAGGGTGGGTTGGTGAGCAGGATGCCCGGGCCCGCCACAGGCGGGCTGACATGCTGGGCTTCGATCTGCTTGAGGGGCACGTCGAACAGGATGCCGGCGATGTTCAGGTTGTGACGTGTCATCTCGACCATGTCGCCCGAGATGTCGGAGCCGAAAATCGTCGGTTCCGCCGGCAGCGGATTGGCCTTGATCGCGCCCTTCATCGCCTGCCAGGCCGCGCGGTCGAAGTCGGCGAATTTCTCGAAGGCGAAGCGGCGCCGCGCACCCGCCGGAATGCCCTGCACCATTTGCGCCGCCTCGACCAGGATCGTGCCCGAGCCGCACATCGGGTCGAACAGCGGCATGCCCGGCTTCCAGCCGGCCACGCGCAGCAGGCCGGCCGCGAGGTTCTCGCGCAGCGGCGCATCCCCGGTTTCCTCGCGCCAGCCGCGCTTGAAGAGCGCTTCGCCCGAGGTATCGAGGTAGATGATGAAATTGCGCGCGTCGAGGAAGCCGACGATACGCATGTCCGGCTCGCGCGTGTCGACCGAGGGCCGCTTGTTGAACTGGTCGCGGAAGCGGTCGCAGATCGCGTCCTTGATCTTGAGGGTCGTGAATTCGAGGCTGCGCAGCGGCGACTTGACGGCGGTGACGTCGACCCGGATCGTGTGGTCGACGCCGAACCAGTCTTCCCAGGGCTGCTCGAGCACGAGGTCGTAGATGTCGTTCTCGGTCGAATAGCTGCGCTGGCCCATGCGCATCAGTACGCGCGAAGCGATGCGCGAGTGCAGGTTGACCAGGTAGGCGTCGACCAGGGTCCCGGAGCAGTGCACGCCGCCAGGGACCTGGTTGTGGACTTTCAACGTGCTGCTGTGCGCCTGGGCGATTTCAGCGAGTTCTTCGGCCAGTGCCGCTTCCATGCCGCGTGGGCAGGGGCAAAAATAGGAGGTCATGGGGTACCCTTTGTCCGTTGATGAAAAAGATGGGCCGGAAGCGCCGCCGCCGCCGGCCAATTGCATTTGCTTGGGTCGCGATCCCGAATCAGACCCGTTGGGTGGGCGGCTCTGCCGCCCGTGGGTTCAACGCAGGTCGGCGCCGTAAAATCAAAACGGCTTGACGACCACCAGAATCACGATCAGCGCCAGCAGCACGACCGGCACTTCGTTAAACCAGCGGAACCAGGTGTGGCTGCGCCGGTTCACGCCCGCCTCGAACTTCTTCAGGATCGCGCCGCAGGCGTGATGGTAGCCGATCGCCAGCACCACCAGCGCCAGTTTCGCATGCAGCCAGCCGCCCTTGATGTCGAATCCCAGCCATAGCCAGATGCCCAGCAGCAGCGCCGGAATGGCGAGGATCGACGTAAAACGGTACAGGCGGCGTGCCATGCCGAGCAGCCGCGTGGTCGCTGCCGCATCGCTTTCCTGTGCCAGGTTGACGTAGAGGCGCGGCAGGTAGAACAGGCCGGCAAACCAGGAGGCGATGAAGATGATGTGGAAGGCTTTGATCCAGAGGTACATGGGTTCCTTGTGGGTTTTTATCGTTGATCAGCTGCGTACTTCGCCGTGACCGAACACGACGTACTTGAGTGAAGTGAGGCCTTCCAGCCCCACCGGGCCGCGCGCGTGCAGCTTGTCGTTCGAGATGCCGATCTCGGCGCCCAGGCCGTATTCGAAGCCGTCGGCAAAGCGGGTCGAGGCGTTCACCATCACCGAGGCCGAATCGACCTCGCGCAAGAACCGCAACGCCGCGCTGTAGTCCTCGGTCACGATGGCTTCCGTGTGCTTCGACGAATAGCGGTCGATGTGGTCCATCGCCTCGTCGATGCCGGCCACGACTTTCACGGCCAGGATCGGGGCCAGGTATTCGGTGCTCCAGTCTTCCTCGACGGCCGCGGCCAGGTGCGGATAACCGGCCAGGATCGCGCGCGCTTCCGCGTCGGCGCGCAGCTCGACTTCCTTGGCCTGGTAGAGCTGCGCCAGTTGCGGCAGCACCGTTGGCGCCACCGAGCGCGCCACCAGCAGCGTCTCCATCGTGTTGCAGGTGCCGTAGCGGTGGCATTTGGCGTTGAAGGCGATCGGCAGCGCTTTCGCCACATCGGCCTTGTCGTCGATGTAGACGTGGCAGATGCCGTCCAGGTGCTTGATCATCGGGACCGTGGCCTCGTTGATCAAGCGCGCGATCAGGCCCTTGCCGCCGCGCGGGACGATGACGTCGACATACTGCGGCATCGTGATCAGGGCACCGACGGCGGCGCGGTCGACGGTGTCGACCACCTGCACCGCGTCCAGCGGCAGGCCGGCCCTGGCCAGACCTTCGGTGACGAGTGTGGCCAGCGCCCGGTTGCAGTGGATCGCTTCCGAGCCGCCGCGCAGGATCGCCGCGTTGCCGCTCTTGATGCACAGCCCGGCGGCATCGACCGTCACGTTCGGGCGCGCCTCGTAGATGATGCCGATCACGCCCAGCGGCACGCGCATCTGGCCGACCTGGATGCCGCTCGGGCGCGACTTCATGTTCGAGATCTCGCCGATCGGATCGGGCAGGGTCGCGATCTGGCGCAGGCCTTCGATCATGGTGGCGATCGCGCCGGGCGACAAGGCGAGGCGGTCGAGCAGCGCCGGCGCCAGGCCGGCGGCGCGGGCTGCGTCGAGGTCGAGCGCGTTGGCGGCGGACAAGGCGGCCGCATCGCGTTCGATCGCCTCGGCGATCAGGAGCAGCGCGCGGTTGCGCGTGGCGCCGTCTGCGCGCGCCATCGCACGCGACGCGGCGCGGGCCTTGCGGCCCAGCGTGTGCATGTAGTCGGTGATGTCCATGGTGTTCGATTCCAGTATGCGTCCAGGGGTGGGGGAGACGGGCCGATGAACCAGATTAGCGCGCCACCTTCAGGGCCAGCTGCAGCATCGCATCCCAGGCGTCCCCGGCAAAGGCCTTGGCGCGCAGGCCCTTGACCATCTTGTCGACCTGCGCCGCCTCCTGCAGCGCCGCTTCCAGCGTGGCCAGCGGGAGGCGGCGCAAGGCCGGATCCATCATCCGTTCGCGCGGCCCCCAGATACGGTACTCCTTGAGCAGCGCTCCGAGCGGCCGTCCCTGCGCCATCCCGGATTTCAATTTTAACAGCGTGCGGATTTCTTCGGAGACCGCCCACAAGACCAGCGGCAGCGCCTCCCCTTCCCCTTTCAGCCCTTCGAGCATGCGCGCCAGGCGCGCCGGGTCGCCCGCCAGCATCGCTTCGGACAATTTGAAGACGTCGTAGCGCGCCACGTTCAGCACGGCGTCCTGCACCTGCTCGCCGGTCAGCTTGCCAGGTTCGTGCAGCAAGCCGAGCTTCTGGATTTCCTGGTGCGCGGCCAGCAAGTTGCCCTCGACGCGGTCGGCGATGAAGTCGAGCGCGCCCCGGTCGGCGCTCTGCCCCTGCGCGGCCAGGCGCTGGCCGATCCAGCCCGGCAGCTGCGCGCGTTCCACGTTCGGAATCTCGATATAGACGGCCGCCTGCTGCAGTGCGGCCACCCAGGCCGCCTTCGCCGTCTGCCAGTCGAGCCTAGGCAGCGTGATCAGCGTCAGGTTGTCGGGGCTGAGGTCTTTCGCGTACGCCTGCAGGGCGGCGCCGCCGTCCTTGCCGGGTTTGCCGCCCGGGATGCGCAGCTCGATCAGTTTCTTGTCGCCGAACAGCGACAGCGCCTGGTTCGCCGCCAGCAGCTCGCCCCATTTGAAGGTGCGCTCGACGGTGAGCACGTCGCGTTCGGTATGGCCGGCGGCACGCGCGGCGCGGCGGATCCGATCGGCCGCTTCCAGCGCCAGCAGGTGTTCGTCGCTGGTGATCACGTACAGCGGCGCGAGCCCCTTTGCCAGATGGGGCTCGAGCGCCTCGGGCCTTAATTGCATTACGGTCTCACGGCGCCGGTTGCGGCTTCAGGGCCGCCAGGCGGCGCATGATCTGCTGCACCAGGTCGGACTGCATGTCGCGGTACAGCAGCGCTTCCTCGCCTTCCTTGGCCAGCAGGACTTCCTCGCTGAAGGCCAGGTTGCGGCGCAGCGTGATCTCGGTCGGGCCGAGCATCAGGTTGCCGGCAGCGTCGCGCACCTGGAAGACCAGCGTGTAGCTGAGCAGGTATTCGCGCACGCGGCCCAGGTTGTTGAGCGACAGGATCGCCTTGTTGCGCGCCTCGGAGATGACTTCGAAGCGCGCCTGCGCGCCCTGCTGGGTCGGCGAAATGACCACGCGGTCGCCCGCGCGCAGGTTGCGCTTGAGCTCATTGCCCAGCGGCGAGGTGTCGGGGAAGGCCAGGTGGATGCTCGAGAAGGGCATGTTGTAGCGCCCGTCCGAGCCGCGCAGATGGAAGCCGCAGGCCGCCACCGTGGTGGCCAGCAGCAGTGCCGCGCAGGCGCGCTTGAGGAGGGGAAAATGAGCGCGCATGCCTTAGACCACGATGTTGACGAGTTTGCCGGGCACGACGATGATCTTCTTCGGCGTGCCTTCGATGAATTTCTGGACCGCTTCCGAGGCCAGGGCAGCCGCCTCGATCGACGCCTTGTCGGCGTCTTTCGCCACCTTGACCGAGCCGCGCAGCTTGCCGTTTACCTGGATCATCATCTCGATCTCGGCCTGCTCGAGCGCTTGCGGGTCGACTTCCGGCCACCGCACGTCGAGGATGTCGCCGTGGACACCGGCAAAGCCCAGCTCCTGCCACAGCACGTGGGTGATGTGCGGCGCAATCGGATTGAGCATGCGCAGGAAGATCGACATGCCTTCGGCCACGACCGCATCGCCCGCCACCGTATCGACCGACCGGCCTTCCGGCAGCTTCGCCGATTCGAGCGTGTTGAGCATCTTCATGCAGGCCGAGACGACCGTGTTGTACTGGATGCGCTTGAGGTCGTAGTCGGCCTGCTGCAGGATCTTGTGCACTTCGCGGCGCAGGGTTTTGTGCGCTTCTTCCAGGGTGCCTTGCTGCTGGCCGGCCAGCGCCGCGGCGATGCGTTCGCGCTGCGCGTAGCCATAGGCCCAGACGCGGCGCAGGAAGCGGCTCGCGCCTTCGACGCCGCTGTCCGACCATTCCAGGGTCTGCTCCGGCGGCGAAGCGAACATCGTGAACAGGCGCGCGGTGTCGGCGCCGTACTGTTCGATCTGCGCTTGCGGGTCGATGCCGTTGTTCTTCGACTTCGACATCTTCTCGGTGCCGCCGATTTCGACCGGCTGGCCGTCGGCCTTCAGGGTCGCGCTTCGCGGACGGCCCTTGTCGTCGAAAACGAGTTCGACGTCGGCCGGATTGAACCAGGTTTTCTTGCCCGAGGCGTCGTCGCGGTAGTAGGTCTCGTTGAGCACCATGCCCTGGGTGAGCAGGTTGACGAAGGGCTCGTCGAATTTGACCAGGCCGAAGTCGCGCATGACTTTCGTCCAGAAGCGCGCGTACAGCAGGTGCATGACGGCGTGCTCGATGCCGCCGATGTACTGGTCCATCGGCATCCAGTAATCGTTGCGCGCGTCGACCATGGCATCGTCCGAGCCCGGCGAGGTGTAGCGCATGTAGTACCAGGACGAGTCGATGAAGGTGTCCATCGTGTCGGTCTCGCGGCGCGCCGGCTTGCCGCACTTCGGGCAGTCGCACTTGAGGAAGGCTTCGTCCTTGTTGAGCGGGTTGCCGGTACCGTCCGGGACCAGGTGCTCGGGCAGCACGACCGGCAGGTCGCTTTCCGGCACCGGCACCACGCCGCACTCGGCGCAGTGGATCATCGGGATCGGCGTACCCCAGTAGCGCTGGCGCGAGATGCCCCAGTCGCGCAGGCGGAACGTCACCTTCTTGTCGCCCAGTTCCTGCGCGGCGAGGTCGCCCGAGACCGCGTTCACGGCCGAGGTATAGTCCAACCCGTCGTACTTGCCCGAGTTGACGGTGCGGCCGCGCTCCTTGTCGCCGTACCACTCCTGCCAGGCGTCCATCGAGTATTCCTGGCCTTCGACCTCGACCACCTGCTTGATCGGCAGGTCGTATTTCTTGGCGAATTCGAAATCGCGCTCGTCGTGGCCCGGCACGCCCATCACGGCGCCGTCGCCATAAGTGATGAGGACGTAGTTGCCGACCCAGACCGGCACCTGCTCGCCGGTGACTGGGTGGGTGACGAAGAGACCCGTCGGCATGCCCTTCTTTTCCATCGTCGCCATGTCGGCTTCGATGACGGAACCGAGTTTGCACTCGGCGATGAAGGCGGCGAGCTGCGGATTGTTTTTCGCGGCGTGCTGGGCCAGCGGGTGTTCGGCGGCCACGGCGCAAAAGGTCACGCCCATGATGGTGTCGGCGCGGGTGGTGAAGACATGGAGTTTGCCTTCGTTGATCAACTCCCCGGCGTCGTCCATGATCACGTGCGGGAAGGCGAAGCGCACGCCGACCGACTTGCCGATCCAGTTGGCCTGCATGGTGCGCACGCGCTCGGGCCAGCCGGGCAGCTTGTTGTCGACGTAGTCGAGCAGTTCGTCGGCATAATCGGTGATGCGCACGTAGTACATCGGAATTTCGCGCTTCTCGATCGGCGCGCCCGAACGCCAGCCACGGCCGTCGACGACCTGCTCGTTGGCGAGGACGGTCTGGTCGACCGGGTCCCAGTTCACGGTGCCGGTCTTCTGGTAGATGATCCCCTTCTCCAGCATCTTGAGGAACATCCACTGGTTCCACTTGTAGTACTCGGGCTTACAGGCCGTCATCTCGCGCGACCAGTCGATCGCCAGGCCCATCGATTCCATCTGCCGGCGCATGTGGGCGATGTTCGAATAGGTCCACTCGCTGGGGGGCACGTTATTCGCCATCGCCGCGTTCTCGGCCGGCATGCCGAAGGCATCCCAGCCCATCGGCATGAGCACGTTGTAGCCGTTCATCCGCAGGTAGCGGTACATCACGTCGTTGATCGTATAGTTGCGCACATGGCCCATGTGCAGCTTGCCGGATGGGTAAGGCAGCATCGAACAGGCGTAATACTTGCCCTTCGGGAACCGTGGATCGTGCTCGACGGCCTTGTAGGCATCGATCGACTTCCAGTATGCCTGCGCGGCCTGTTCAACTTCGGCGGGACTATATTTATCTTGCATGATGTTCTGCGGACGAATTGGGAGGGTTGAGCAGAACATTATACAGAGCTGGTGTCAGGTCTGACATTTGGACACGACCTCAAGCACACCTGCCAGCTTGCATGCGGTTGCCGGTTTTGGGAGGCGAAGCTGGGACCCAAGGCAGAGCTTGTGTCTGATGCCCCCTGTCCGGCGTGCTGCTAACGCAAAGTCAACATCAGCGAGCGGTATCCCGACGCTGTCATCGAGCAAGCCCTGGTGAAGGCGTATTCGTGCGGTAAGCGCGCCATGCAGGAACAGGTTGTGCGCATGCCCATCCAGCTCCCGCAGGAAGTCCTGCTCCAGGTAGCGCGGAATCTTGCCGAATTCGCTGAGCACGCGCGCACGAAATTCCTCGTGTTCATGCCAGCGCTCAACCGGCAGGCCAAAATAATTGATGGCGCAGGCCGAGACGGCAATTCCCGGCCAGTGGCGCGCCAGTGTCATCAGGTAGCGCCGCATGGCGCAAACCTTGCCGATCACCAGCACGCTGTCGATGTCGGCCAGGTCCATGCTTTGCGCGACCTTGTTCCGGCCGAGGATGACGTTTTCGCCGGTGTTGGTCGCCTCGGTTTCGGGGATCAGGATGGGGGCCGGCACGCCGCGTTCGACGAGGCATGCGGCGATGACGAGTGCTTCCGGCTGCGCTTGCCCTGCCGTCGCGCCACCCGAGATCAGCAGCCGTTCGAACATGCCGCGCTGCCAGAGGGAATGCGTTTCGCGGCAGAATTCGTCGACGCCATGGCGCGTGCCGAACAGGAAACCGAGCTTCGCAGGACGCAGCGGCAAGGCCGGCATCACATAGCAGGAGATGGCAAGAAGGTCCTCTGCAGTCATGGCAGCTGGGCTTAATGGCTCAGGTCGTGTCCGAATGTCAGCCCTGACACCAGCTTCAGGAAACCGAGCTTCGCAGGACGCAGCGGCAAGGTCGGCATCACATAGCAGGAGATGGCAAGAAGGTCCTCTGCAGTCATGGCAGCTGGGCTTAATGGCTCAGGTCGTGTCCGAATGTCAGACCTGACACCAGCTTCACCAGAAGGTCCTCTGCAGTCATGGCAGCCGGGCTTAATGGCTCAGGTCGTGTCCGAATGTCAGACCTGACACCAGCTTCACCAGCTTCTCGGCGGACACCAGCTTCTCGACGTCGTTAGCGCAGCACGAGTTCCAGTGCCGGTTTCTCGCCGTAATCCTCGTAGCGCTCGTTGATGCCGCCCACGCAGAACACGATCTCGTCGATCAGGTCCGGCAGGCGATTGCGCAGGGCGGCGCTGTCGCTGATGACGATTTCCAGCACTTCGTCCGGCTGCAGCCGGAACTTGGTCATGTTCTCTTCGTCGCGCAGGTAGCTCAGGCAATCGACCCAGGTGTCGATCGTGTCGCCCGTGGCCGTGTGGAAACCGAAAGCGTTGCGGCTTTCGGCCAGGAAGCTCGCTTCGTCGACGATTGCCGCGCCGTTCAATTCTGCCACTGCCATGCGATTACCCTTTCAGGGACAGGACGTCCTGCATGTCGTACAGGCCGCTCGCCTTGTCGGCGATGAAGCGCGCGCCGCGCAGGGCGCCGTGGGCGTAGGTCACGCGGCTGCTCGATTTGTGGGTGATCTCGATGCGTTCGCCCGTGCCTGCAAACAGGACCGTGTGGTCGCCGACGATGTCGCCGCCGCGCACGGTGGCAAAGCCGATCGTCGATGGATCGCGTTCGCCGGTGACGCCTTCGCGCCCGTAGACCGCGCATTGCTTCAAGTCGCGCCCCAGTGCGCCGGCGATGACTTCGCCCATCTTGAGGGCGGTACCGGAGGGCGCATCGACCTTGTGCCGGTGGTGCGCTTCGATGATTTCGATGTCATAGCCCTCGTTGAAGCTTTTCGCGGCCATTTCAAGCAGCTTCAAGGTGACGTTGACGCCCACGCTCATGTTCGGCGCGAACACGACCGCGATGCTTTCCGCGGCGGCGGCGATCGCCGCCTTGCCGGCGTCGTCGAAGCCGGTGGTGCCGATCACGATCTTGACATTGTTCGCCGCGCAGAAGGCCAGGTGTGCGAGCGTGCCTTCCGGGCGCGTGAAATCGATCAGGCAGTCGGCGTCGCCAAGCGCGCGCGCGAGGTCGGACTCGATCGTCACGCCGGTCAGCTGGCCGGAAAAGGCGCCGGCGTCCTGGCCGACGAAGGGGGAACCGGCGACGTCGAGCGCGCCGGCGAGCACGGCGTCGGGAGCGGCGGCGATCGCCTCGATCAGCATGCGGCCCATGCGCCCACTGGCGCCGGCAACCGCGATTTTCAGTTGCGTCATGGCTGTTTTAGGGAGTGTTCGTGGAAGTGGCGGGCGTCGCGGCGGTCGACGGCTCGACCGGGCGGGCGCTGGTGGCGGCAGCGGCTTTTTTCGCCTCCTTGCCGGCGTTCTTCACGGGACCGGCAAGGCGGTCGATGTATTCGCGCTCGGTCGGCAGGTTGCCGCCTTCGAAGCGCTCGACCACGTCATCCTTGAAGAAGACGGTCACGCGGCTGGTGGTCAGCTCGCCATTGCCGCGCGCCAGATAAAACGGATAGTCCCAGCGGTCGGCGTGGAACATGTCCATCAGCAGCGGCGTGCCGAGCAGGAAGCGCACCTGTTCGCGGGTCTGGCCGACTTTCAGCTGGTTCAACATTTCTTGCGAGACGAAGTTGCCCTGCTGGATGTCCGGACGGTAAGGCGAGAAAATCCACAGGAATTTCTGCAGCTTCGTGCCCTGGGTCGTCTGCGCGCCGGCATTGGCCAGCGAGGCCGAGCGCCCGGCATCGGCTTCGATGGCGGCGGCGGAAGTGTTCACCGGTGCAGCCGGCTTGGTCTGGTTGCGCCACGACGCGCAGCCGGACAGTGCCAGCGTGCATGCAAGGCCCGCGACGAGCGCAGCCCGGGCATAAAAACGATGAACAACGGCATCAAAGACGCGCATAAGTAACCTCGAAAACGTTTAAGCGGGAGCTTCCAAAACGCTATATCATAAAGCACTCCGCCCATCTGCGAGTAACAAACATGAGTAACAGCCCCACCGACCTGAAGGCGAGCGGCCTGAAGGCCACCTTGCCGCGCCTGAAGATCCTTGAAATTTTCCAGAACAGCGAAGTGCGGCACCTGACGGCGGAAGACGTCTATAAAATCCTGCTGGCCGAGAACATGGACGTCGGCCTGGCCACCGTCTACCGCGTGCTGACCCAGTTCGAGCAGGCCGGCCTGTTGAACCGCAATCACTTTGAAACCGGCAAGGCGATCTATGAACTGAACGCCGGCTCGCACCACGACCACCTGGTCTGCCTCGACTGCGGCCACGTGGAGGAATTCTTCGACGAAGCGATCGAATCGCGCCAGAACAGCATCGCCGCCGAACGCGGTTTCAAGATCGCCGATCACGCGCTGGCGATTTACGGCCACTGCATCAAGCCGGCCTGCCCGCATCGCCGCGGCGGCAATTGACCGGCTGCGCCGTGCCATGAAGAACGGCGCCGATGGCGCCGTTCTTTGCTGGATCGATCGTGCCGGGCGCTGCCGGCGCAGCGCGGGCGCGGGGCGCCTCTCCTACGAATTGCTCAACGCATTCGACAGCAGCTTGGCCGTGATGTCGACAATCGGAATCACACGCTCGTAGGCCATGCGCGTCGGACCGATGACGCCGAGGGTGCCGACGATCTTGCCGTTGACCTCGTACGGGGCGGTCACCACGCTCATCTCGTCCATCGGCACCAGCTTCGATTCGCCGCCGATAAAAATCTGCACGCCGCCGGCCTTGCTCGACATGTCGAGCAACTGCATCAGGCCGGTCTTTTGCTCGAACATCTCGAACATCTGGCGCAGCGAGCTCATGTTCGACGACAGGTCCGATACCGACAGCAAGTTGCGTTCGCCTGAAATGACCATCTCTTCCTTGCCTTCGGCCATGGCCTCGCTGCCCGCCTCGACCGCGGTGTGCATCAGGCCGCCGATATCTTCCTGCAACTGGCGCAGTTCGCCGGTCAGGCGCCGCCGCACTTCCTCGAAGGTCAGGCCGGCGAAATTCTGGTTCAGGTAATTGGCCGATTGCACCAGCTGCGCGGGCGTGTAGTCGACCTCGGTGAGCAGCAGGCGGTTCTGCACGTCGCCGCGCGGGTCGACGATGACGAGCAGGATGCGCTTTTCGGACAGGCGCAGGAATTCGATTTGCTGGAACACCGATTCGCGGCGCGGGCTTTGCACGACGCCGGCGAACTGGGTGAGCGAAGACAGCATTTGCGCGGCGTTGGCGATCAGTTTTTGCGGCTGCTGGGCCGGCAAGTGCATGCGCCCGGCGTCCACGCCGTGCTGGCCGTCGAGGTGCTGCACCGTCAGCAAGGTGTCGACGAACAGGCGGTAGCCGCGCGGCGTCGGCACCCGGCCGGCCGAGGTATGGGGACTGGCCACGTAGCCCATCTCCTCGAGATCGGCCATGATGTTGCGGATCGTGGCCGGGGACAGGTCGAGTCCGGAAATCTTGGAGAGCGCACGCGACCCGACCGGCTGTCCGTCGGCAATGTAGCGCTCGACAAGGGCTTTCAGCAGGGTTTGGGCTCGGGGTTCAAGTTGCATGGACAATGATGGCGCGCGGAATGGTTGCGTGTCTATTATGCACCCTCGCACCGACCGTGTGGGCGCAGAGCGTCGCTCTCAAGCGTGTTCGCGCTTCAGCCAGTCGAGCAGTTGATCCATGTTCGCCACAATCGCGTCCGGCTGCACGCCTTCGTCGAGATGGCGCCGGCTGGCGCTGCGGTTCATCCAGGCCGCGCGCAGGCCGGCGCGCTGGGCGCCGTGTACGTCGAGCAGCAGGTCGTCGCCGACGTGCAACGTGTCCGCCGGCGCCACGCCGAGCGCCGCGCAGGCGGCATGGAAGATCGCCGCGTCCGGCTTGGCGCGCCCGAAGCTGGGCGCGGCCACCGATGCATGGAAATGGTGGGCCAGGCCGATCGTCTGCAAGTCGGCATTGCCGTTCGTAACCGAGCCGACCAGCACCCGCCCTTTCAGGCGCAGCAAGCCCGGCAGCACATCGTCATAGGGAATCACGGCATTGCGCGCGGCAAAAAACTCCGTCATCGCCAGTTCGACCTTGTCCGCGTCTTCGCCGGCTTGCTCGAAGGCGGCGACCAGGCCGGCGCGGCGCAGCGCGCCCAGGTCGAGCTGGAATTCGGGGCGGCGCGCCAGCAGTTCGAGACGCGCCTGGCGCAAGCTGTCGATGGTGAACCGTTCGGCCACGCGCGGTGCGTTGCTGGCCAGCCACGCGAACAGCGTCTGTTCGGCCTGCACGATGACGGGCGCGATCGGCCACAGGGTGTCGTCGAGGTCGAACAGGATGGCTTTGGGCCAGGGGCGGCGGTTAAAGGGCTTCATCGGTCGCGGTCGTAGAGATGAGTCCAGCATAGCGAGGCCAGCGGCGAAATGCAAACGCGCGCCGGCGCGAACGCCCCGCCGACAGGGTGATACACAGCGCAATGAGCCCGGGGGGTGTCAAATGCTCTAAAATGATGGGCAAACTTCTACCATGCGGCCGGGCGCCTCGGGTTTGCGCGCCTGGTCCCTTCCCTTTTTTGGAGAAATTATGATGCGTTTCCCCCTGCGTGCCGGCATTGCGCTGGCGTGCGCGCTGGGCCTGTCTGCCTGTGGCGGCGGCGACGGCGATGTCTATATCAGCGGCACCGTGAGCGGCAATACCAAGGCTGGCCTGGTCCTGACGAACAACGACGGCCCGCGGCTCGAAATCGCGGCGAACCAGAGCAGTTTCACCTTCCCGCAACTGGTCGAGACCGATGCCAGCTACAACGTCAAGGTCGTTGCCGCGCCCGACAACACGCAGCCCTCGAATCCGGCCGATCCGTCCACCGGCTGCAAAGTGGTCGAAGGCACCGGCAGCGGCAAGGCGGTGTTCAACGTGACGAGCGTGCGCGTCGTCTGCACCCTGAAGACCTATAGACTCACGGCCCGGATCATCGGCAGCCACGGCGCCGGCCTGGAACTGGTCAACGGCTCGGACCGCAAGGTGGTCGATCCCGCCGCCACCAGCGTCGAGATGGCGCCCATCCCCGAAGGCGCGGTCTACGGCCTGGCCGTGCTGAGCTCGCCTGCCGGCCAGACCTGTACCGCCGCAAACGCTTCCGGCACGATGACCGCCGATGGCAAGACCGTCGACGTCACCTGCACGACGCCTTAACTCTATCTCTGGAGAGCATGTTGAAGAAATCGATCCTGGCGCTGTGCGCGCTGACCCTGGCTGCCGGCCTGAGCGCCTGCGGCGGCGGCACCTCGAGCTATACGATTGGCGGCACGGTCACCGGCCTGCGCTTCCCGGGCCTGGTGCTGACCAACAATCTGAGCAACGAGGTGGCCGTGGCCCCGGCCGGCCTGGAGGCGGACAACACGACGCCGAAAAGCGTGTCTTACCGGTTTTCCGAGCAGCTCGATTACGGCAAGCCATACAGCGTGACCATCAAGACCCAGCCCCTGCACCAGCAATGCGTTGCC
This sequence comes from Massilia jejuensis, assembly GCF_042656795.1. Classification (NCBI taxonomy): domain Bacteria; kingdom Pseudomonadati; phylum Pseudomonadota; class Betaproteobacteria; order Burkholderiales; family Oxalobacteraceae; genus Massilia; species Massilia jejuensis. The sequence continues at coordinate 32,612 of NZ_JBHSMS010000044.1, forward strand.
GCCGGCGGCAACGCCGACACGGCCGGCCGCCTGTCGGTCGTCGATGCGATCTTTGTCTGCAGCCTGGTCAGCAATTCGATTGGCGGGACGGTCTCCGGCCTGGCCGCCGACGGGCTGACCCTGACCAACGGCAGCACGGGCGGTACCGTGACACTGGCCAAGGATGCGGCCGGCGCCTACCCGACGACCTTCACCTTCACCAACCCGGTCACCTATGACCAGACCTATGGCGTGACGGTGCTGGCCAATCCGGCCGGCCAGACGTGTACGGTCACCAACGGCGTCGGCACGATGGGCGACAATGCGGTGACGAACATCGCGGTAAGCTGCGTCACGAATCGAACCTGAGCGCGGACTTGAGCGCAGACACATGCGCGGACTCAAGCGAACTCGACGAGACATTCACGGCGCCTATGTCGACTATTCGGAAAGAAAATTAGACGTATATGCTGTAGTGCAGCATACTGCACCTGTCTCCTCCAACTCTCCTCAGAAAAGAATTGGATTTAGCCCACCCGCAACGGTGGGCTTTTTTTTTGGCGCATTGTGCTTGCCGCATTCCTGAAACAGGCTCAGCCGAATTTGGCGGCCGGGGCGACGCGCTTGCCGACCACCTTCACCACCGCCATTTTCTCGCTGCCGACCGAGACCATCGCAGCGGCGCGCACTTGCGCCTTGTAGCTCTCCGCACTGGCGTAGGTGCCGACGCAGACGACCAGGGCGGCGGCCAGGAACAGCGATTCCATGTGTTTGAGAACGTTCATTGCATACTCCCTTGGGTGAGACAGCGCGCCGTTGCGGCTGTCGATGGGAGTACTCTAGCAATCGACCGGGATGCAGGCGACCGGCCTGCGACGAACTGCAAAAAGCGCGCGATGAAGCGCGCCAGGCGGGGATATGCAGGGTTTGTGCGCCGCGGCACGGATGAGGTGCGAGGGACGCGCCGCGGCAGGCGGACCGGGGTCCACCCTACTCCGTCATGCCGGCGTCGCCGCTTGTACCGGTTTCAGGATATTCGACAGCGCCACATACTGCTCCAGGCTGACATTCTCCGGCCGCACGCCCGGATCGATGCCTGCCTCGCGCAGCTGCGCCTCGGTCAACATCCCGGCCACGCAGTTGCGGATCACCTTGCGCCGCTGCGAGAAGGCCTTTTGCACGACCGCCGAGAGCGTCGCGCCGTCGACGGCTAGTTTTCGCCGGGTCGGCACCATGCGCACGATGGCCGACTCGACCTGGGGCGGCGGGTCGAAGGCGGTCGGCGGCACGATGAACAGCAGCGACATGTCGTAACGCCATTGCAGCATCACCGACAGGCGGCCGTATGCCTTGTTGCCGGGCTCGGCCACCATGCGCTCGACCACTTCCTTTTGCAGCATGAAATGCTGGTCCTCGACCAGGTGAGCGAATTCGGCCAGGTGGAACAGGAGCGGGCTCGAGATGTTGTACGGCAGGTTGCCGACGATGCGCAGCTTTTGCCCTTGCGGCACGGGAATCGAGGCGTAGTCGAATTTCAGCGCGTCGCCCGAGTGGATCGTCAACCGTTCGCGCGGATAGGCTTGTTCGAGCCGCGCCACCAGGTCGCGGTCGAGCTCGACGACATGCATGTGGTCGAGTTGCTTCAATAGCAGCGCCGTCATCGCCGCCAGGCCCGGGCCGATCTCGACCATCGCCTCGCCGCGGCGCGGATCGATCGCTTCGATGATGCTGGCCAGGACATGGTTATCGGTCAGGAAGTTCTGGCCGAAGCGCTTGCGTGCTACGTGTTTCATGCATGCTTTCGTTAATTGGAACCTTGGACGCTCTCGGTGCGGCTGGCCGCGACCATGCCCACGGCGGCGCGGACGGCCTCCTCCATGCTGCCGCAGTCGGCCAGGCCCGGGCCTTGCGCGGCCAGGTCGAGCGCGGTGCCATGGTCGACCGAGGTACGGATCAGCGGCAGGCCGAGCGTGACGTTGATGCCGCGCCCGAAGGTCGCGTGTTTCAGCACCGGCAGGCCCTGGTCGTGGTACATGGCGAGCACGCAGTCGGCATCCTGTAAATACTTGGGCTGGAACAGGGTATCGGCCGGATAGGGCCCGCGCGCATCGATGCCGCGCGCCCGGGCCGCCGCCAGGCTCGGCGCGATCACCTCGATTTCCTCGCGGCCCAGATACCCGTTTTCACCGGCATGCGGGTTCAGCCCGGCCACCAGGATGCGCGGGTGCGCAATGCCGAATTTGCCGCGCAGGTCGGCCTGCAGGATGTCGAGCACCTGCGCCAGTCCTTCCCGCGTGATCGCATCGGGCACGGCGCGCAGCGGCAGGTGGGTGGTGGCCAGGGCCACGCGCAGGCAGGGCTGGCCGGCGCCAGGCTGGCCGGCCAGCATCATCACGACGCGCGGGGTACCGGTCTTCTCGGCCAGGTATTCGGTGTGGCCGGAAAACGCCACGCCGGCCTGGTTGATCGTGCTCTTTTGCAGGGGCGCGGTGACGATGGCGTCGAACCAGCCGGCCTGGATGCCTTCGAGCGCGAGGTCGAGCGTGGCCAGCACGGCGCGCCCGTTTTCCGCGTCGAGCACGCCCGGCACGACATGGGCGGCAAGCGGCACGTCGATGACGGCGATGCGCTCTTTGCCGAAATGCGGCAGGCCGCCATTTCTCAGCGCCTGGATCGACAGCGCCGCCAGGCGGATCGTGGGGTCGATCAGGCTGGCGGTGAGCGCCAGGAAGGCGGCGTCGCCGACCAGCACGCAGTTGGCCTGCTCGCGCAGCGCCCAGGCCGCGCGGATCGAGATCTCGGGGCCGATGCCGGCCGGTTCGCCGACGGTGAGCGCCAGCGTAGGGCGCGCTGCCTGCGGCGCCGCCACGGGCGTGCGGGAAAATCCTTCCTGGCCGTGTTGCATCGTCTCGCCGTGCGCGTGTGCTGTCGCCGACGATGTGCCTTGCCCCGGAGGTTTTTTCGCACGCTCCACGGTATTACGACTCCTCGCGGTACTCGACGTAGGCGCGGTCGCGCAGCTGGCGCGCCCAGTCCTCGACGGCTTCACCGAGTTTGCGCTCGCGGATCACCTGGCGCGCGCGCAGGCGCTCCCTTTCCTTGGTCTGGTCTTCGCTCTTGCGCTCGAGGACTTCGATCAGGTGGAAGCCGAACGGGCTCTCGACGACATCCGACACTTCGCCCGGCTTGAGCGCGTTCATGGCGGTGACGAACTGCGGCGGCATCGCCTCGAGGTCTTCCGGCGCCAGCCAGCCCAGGTCGCCACCCTTGGCGGCGGTGCTGTCCTGGCCGTTCTGGCGCGCCAGCTCCTCGAAGGTGGCGCTCTTGCTCTGGATGCGGGCACGCAGCTCGGCCAGCTTGGCCTTCGCTTGCGCGGCCGGCATGGCCGGCGAGGCCTTGACCAGGATGTGGCGCGCGCGCGTCTGCTGGACCACGGCCTGCTGCGGTTCCTGGGCCAGGCTGCGCTTGCCGATCAGTTTGACGATGTGGAAACCGGTATTGCTCTTGATGGCCGGGGTGACCTGGCCCGGGCTCAGCTTGCGCAACTGGTCGGCGATCAGGGGCGGCAGGCGGTCCGGGTCGCGCCAGCCGATGGCGCCGCCCTTCAAGGCGTCGGGCGCGTCCGAATAGGTGGCGGCGATCTTGGCGAAGTCGGCGCCGGTGCGCAGCTGGCGCAGTACTTCCTCGGCGCGCGCGCGGCGGGCGGCGATCTGCTCGGGCGTGGCATTGACCGGGATGCCGACCAGGATCTGGGCGATGTCCATCTCGACCTTCTCGGCCGCGGCGGCCTTTTCGGCCGACAGGTAGGTATCGATCTCGGCTTCCGAGACCTGGATCTTGCTGTCGACCTCATGCTCGCGCAGGCGCTGCAGCATGATTTCGCTGCGAATTTCTTCGCGGAACTGGGCGAAGGTCAGGCCTTCCTTCTCCATCTGGTTGCGCATTTCCTGGACGCTCATCTTCTGGCCCTCGGCGATACGGGCGATGGCGCCGTCGAGGACGCGGTCATCGATGCGCACGCCCATCTCCTTGGCCATCTGCACCTGGGCGCGTTCGACGATCATCGATTCGAGCACCTGGCGCTCGAGGTCGGCCTGCGGCGGCAGCTGGGCGTTCTGGGCTTGCAGGCGCTGCACGATCTGGGCGACCCGGTTGCGCACCTCGTTCCTGGTGATGACTTCGTCGTTGACGACGACCCGGATCGAATCGATGACGTTGGCGCTGCTCGCGGCCGGCGGCAGGAAACCGCTGCCGGGCTGGGTGGCCGCGGGGGCCGGGCTCTTCGGTCCCTGGGCAAGGGCGGCATTGGCCGTGAGCGCGCACAACAGCGCCGCGGCGACCTTAAGGTGATGCAAACGGGTAGTACGCATAGTCTGGGAAGCACTCATTCAGGGTCAAAAATCATCCGTGGTTCTGGTCCGGGGCGTCGAGCGTCGGGCGCCGGTTAGGGACGGCCGACGTTGCTGTTGAGCCGCGTGTAGCCGGGGATACTCTTGTAAAACGACTCCAGCGGGTTGCCCAGCCCGAGACGCGACAGGCCGCTGAGCTCGAGCTGGAAGAAGGTCGACGTCGAGGTCGTCCGGGCCGCCGTCACGAAGCGCTGCGCGCCCATGCGGAAGATCCAGCAATCGGCCTTGTACTCGAGCCCGAGCAGGCTTTCGAGCACCTTGTGGTCGCGCAGCGAATAGCTCACGCGCCCGACGCCGTACCAGCGCGCCGCCAGGGGCCACTGGCCCGATACATCGGCATTGCGGAAGCTGTCGCGTACGTAGCGGTACTCGGCATTGAGCACCTTCAGCGGGGCCGGCGCCCAGCGCACGCCATGGTTCTGCGCATACACGCTCTTGTTCGTCGCATCGTATTGTACGCTGCTGTCGAAGTTCCAGTGATTGACGATGCGGCCCGATGCCGCCAGCAGCAGGTCGGAGCGGCCGATCTCGCGGCCGGTCAGCACGCGGCCGACGCGCGGCTCGGTGAAATAAAAGCGCTGGGCGATGGCCATGCGCAGGCGCTCGGCGCCGTCGGGCTCGATATAGCGCGACACCAGGGCCGCCGTCAGCTGGTTCGCGTCGGAGACACGGTCGCCGCCGACATAGCGGTTTTCGCTGAACAGCTGGGCATAGCTGAAGCCGGTCTCGGCCGTATCGAAGAGCGGGAAGTCGTCCTGGTTCTTGTACGGCGTCTTCACGTAGAACAGGCGCGGCTCGAGGGTCTGGGTGGCGGCTGCGCCGAACAGCCTGGTCTCGCGCTCGAACACCATGCCGCTGTCGACCGAGAAGATCGGCAGCGTGCGCGACAGGCTGTCGGCGCGCCCGGCCACATTGTTTTCCAGGTTGTACTTGGTCGCGTGCAGCATCAGCTTGGGCGTGACGTAGTAACCCGGACGCAGCCAGGGATAGCTGACCTGCGACACGGCCAGTGCACGGTTGCCGCTCAGGAGCGTCGGATGCGCAAAGCGCGTCGCTTCGGCGTCGATCGCCCAGTCGAAGCCCTTCACGTCGTAGCGGCCGGTGCGGAAGTTCACCTGCGGCAGACGGTCGTAGGGGCGCGCAATGGCCAGCGCCGGATTGGCCACCGCCGCCGGCTCCTGCAGCACCTGGATGTTCTGCGCACGCGCCGTCAGGCTCCAGTAAGGCCGGTTGTACGAGGTAAACACCTCGCGCACCAGCTGGCGTTCGGCGCTGGTGGCGACGGTGGGCGAAAAATCGCTCGTGTACTCGTCGTCGGAGGCGGCATGCAGGTTCCAGCCATAGGTCCAGTTCGGCGTGAGCGTCTGGTTGTGGAACGAGTCGATGCGCCAGCGGTCGGTCTTGGTGATGCGGTCGTCGAGCAAGCCCTCGACATGGGTCTGGCCGCTGTAGGGGCCGCGCCCGCCCGCCCCGATGTAGCGCGCCGTCGCACCCATCTGCAGGCCGCGGTCGAACATCAGGCGCGGATAAAGCGTCAGGTCGCGGTTCGGCGCGATGTTGAAATAATACGGCACCATCAGCTCGGACTTGCCCTTCGAGCCGAAGCCGACCGAGGCCGGCAGCCAGCCCGAGCGGCGCGCGCCCGAGAGCGAGAACGACAGCGCCGGCGTGCCGAGAATGGGCACGTCCTTGAAATAGATGATGGTCTTGCCGGCGGTGCCGACATCGCGCCCGGCATCGAGGCGCAGCGTGCTCGCCTTCAGGTACCAGTCGGGATCGGGACCTTCGCAAGTGCTGTAGGTGCCGTCCTGGACCAGCGCTTCGTCCTCGCTCAGGAAGTCGATGCGGTCGGCACGGCCTTGCGCATTGTTCATCTGCAGCTTGTACTGCGGATTGAGCACCCAGCCACGGCCGGTCGACATGTTCAGCTGCAAGGCGTCGCCCTGGTAGCGGTCGCCGAAACGCCACATGTTGACATTGCCGTTGGCCGTGACCTCGTCTTCCACCAGCCGGTAGCAGGCGGTGTCGGCCGTCAGTTTCGACTGGCCGCGCGTGATTTCGACATTGCGTTGGAGATTGATCTCGCGGTCCGGACGGCCGCCGATCTCCTCGGCGCGTACGGTGACGGGAAGCTCTTGTTCGTCGGCATGGGGCGGCGGCGGCGCAACTTGCGCATGCGACGGCCCCGAGGCCATGGTGACGAGGGCGGACAAGGCAACTGCCCGCCGCCGCGGGAATGGTAGGGCCGTAAACCAGCTCATGGAATCTGTGGCTGCACCATAAAAGGCGATTTTTTGGATTGAATCCCTTATTATATGGGAATTGCCTTCCTCAACCGGTTTTACCTGGACGCGTCATGTCTTCTCTGCCTCAAAACACTCCCACTTCCGCCGAGCAGGACGCGCGCCTTGCGCTCCTCAACGAATGGCTCAGCTCGCTTGACCTGGTGGAAGCCGGTTCGCTCCGTCCAGCTTCGTCCGATGCGAGCTTCCGCCGCTACTTCCGCCTCGATGTGGCGGCGGCGCTACGCGGCAAACTCGGCGACACCCTGATCGCGATGGACGCGCCGCCCGAGCGCGAGAACGTGCCCGCCTTTATCCAGGTGGCAGGCTTGCTGCAGGAAGCCGGCGTCACGGTGCCGGCGATCGTCGCGCGCGATGTCGAACGCGGCTTCCTGCTGCTGTCCGACCTCGGCACGACGACCTACCTGGCGCGCCTGAACGCGGACAACGCCGCCTTCATGTATTCGGACGCGGTCGATGCCCTGATCAAGTTCCAGCTCCACAGCCAGCCTGGCGTGCTGCCCGAATTCGACCGCGCCTTCGTGCTGCGCGAGATGAACCTGTTCCCGGAATGGTTCGTCGGGCGCCACCTCGGCGTGACCATGACCGCGGCCCAGCAGGCCCAGTTGGACAAGGTGTTCGAGGCGATCACGTCCAACGTGCTGGCCCAGCAGCAGGTATTCATGCACCGCGATTTCCATTCGCGCAACCTGATGTTCCTCGACCAGGGCAATCCAGGCGTGCTCGACTTCCAGGATGCCGTCTACGGTCCCGTCACCTACGACCTCGGCTCGCTCCTGCGCGACGCCTACCTGCAATGGGACGAAGAGCTGGTGCTGGACTGGGTGGTGCGCTATTGGCAAAGCGCCAAGCAGGTCGGCCTGCCGGTCAATCCGGACATCGACGCCTTCTACCGCGACTTCGAATTCATGGCCTTGCAGCGCCACCTGAAAATCCTCGGCATTTTCTGCCGCCTGAACTACCGCGACGGCAAATCCATCTACATGGGTGACCTGCCGACGGTGATGGATTACGTGCGCAAGACCGCCAACCGCTATACCGAACTGAAGCCCTTGACGCGCCTGCTCGACACCTTCGAGGACAAGGCGCCGCAGGTCGGCTACACCTTCTGAGCGCATTTCCGAGAATCCCATGAAAGCCATGATCCTGGCCGCCGGCCGTGGCGAACGCATGCGTCCGCTGACCGATACTTGCCCGAAACCCCTGCTCAAGGTGCGCGGCCGTCCGCTCATCGCCTGGCACATCCTGAACCTGGTGCGCGCCGGGATCACCGAGATCGTCATCAACCACTCGCACCTCGGCCACATGCTGGAAGAAGCGCTCGGCGACGGCAGCCAGTTCGGCGCGCGCATCGTCTATTCGCACGAGCCGACCCCGCTGGAAACGGCCGGCGGCATCGCCAACGCCCTGCACCTGCTGGGCGACGCACCCTTTGTCGCGCTGTCGGGCGACATCTATGCGCCCTATTTCGATTTCTCGCAGGTGTTCGACGCCCTGCCCGACAACGACGCGCGCGGCCAGCCGCTCGCGCCCGGACAGCGCGACATCGCCTGGCTCTACATGACGCCGAACCCCTGGCACAACCCGGACGGCGACTTCGGCCTGGAGCTGTACACGCTCTCGAACGAGGGAACACCGAAATGGAACTTCGGGAACATCGGCGTCTACCGCCCTGAAATGTTCGACGGCATCGCCCCTGGCGAATTCGTCAAGTTCGGCCCGCTGATGCGCAAGTTCATCGCGCAAGGGCGCATCGGCGGCGAGGTCTACACCGGCCCCTGGGTCAATGTCGGCACCGTCGCCCAGCTCGAGGAACTCAACGCGCCGCCCGGCAGGAAGGCCGGCGCGTGAACCCGTTTGCCGCGCGCCGCGCACGCCTGGCGGCAAGCATGGAGCCGGGCGCGGTGGCGGTGCTGGCGACCGCCCCGGAAGTGGCGCGCAACGGCGACAGCGACTACCCCTACCGCCACGACAGCCATTTCTATTACCTGACCGGCTTTACGGAACCGGAAAGCGTGCTGGTGCTCGTGGCCGGCCAAGGCGAGGCGCCGGCCCGCTCGATCCTGTTCTGCCGCGAGAAGAATGCCGAGCGCGAGATCTGGGACGGCTTTCGCCACGGTCCCGCCGCCGCGCTCGACGCCTTCGGCTTCGACGCAGCCTTTCCGATTGGCGAACTCGACGCGCAGATGGCGCGCCTGCTGGCCGACGTGCCCGTTTTGTATTACGCCGTGGCCCGCAATGCCGCGCTCGACGCCCAGGTGGCGCGCTGGCTGCAGGCGGTGCGCGCCCGCGCGCGCAGCGGCATCGCCGCGCCCGGCCGCACCCAGCACCTGCTGGCGCTGGTCGACGAAATGCGCCTGCTGAAGGACGAGACCGAACAGGGCTTGATGCTGCGCGCGGCGACGATTGCCGGCGCCGGCCACGTGCGCGCGATGCAAGCCGTGCGGCCCGGCATGTTCGAATACGAACTCGAGGCCGAGCTGCTCTACGCCTTCCGCAAGGGCGGCGCCCAGTTCCCGGCCTACACGCCGATCGTGGCCAGCGGTGCCAACGCCTGCGTGCTGCACTACAGCGCCAACAATGCCCGGATGCGCGACGGCGACCTGGTCCTGATCGACGCCGGCTGCGAATTCGACAGCTATGCCTCCGACATCACGCGCACCTTCCCGGTCAATGGCCGTTTTTCGGACGCCCAGAAAACCCTGTACGAACTGGTGCTGGTGGCGCAGGCGGCGGCCTTGCGCGCCATCGTGCCGGGCCGTCCCTACAGCGACGTGCACGAGGCGGCGCTGGCCGTGCTGGCCGAAGGCATGCTCGATTTGAAACTGCTCGACCGCGCCAGCTACGGCAGCGTCGACGACGTGCTGGCCGAGCGCGCCTACACCCCCTTCTACATGCATGGCACCGGCCACTGGCTCGGGCTGGACGTGCACGATAGCGGCAGCTACCGCGACCTCGACGCCGCAGGCAAGCCGTCGCGCGCGCTCGTTCCCGGCATGGCGCTGACGGTCGAACCGGGCATCTATGTGCGTCCCGGACCGGGCGTGCCGGAGCGCTTCTGGAACATCGGCATCCGCATCGAGGACGACGTGATCGTCGGCGAAGCGGGCGCGCGCGTGCTCTCCGGCGCGGCGCCGAAGACGGTGCCGGAAATCGAAGCCCTGGTGGCGCAGCGATGATGGAACAGCACAATGACACGGTCGACGTGGCGATCTGCGGCGCCGGTCCGGTCGGCCTGGCCCTGGCCGCCCTGCTTGCCCGGCGCGGCCTCGACGGCGCGCGCATCGCCGTCATCGATGCGCGGGCGCTGGGCCAGTCGATCTCGGACCCGCGCTCGATCGCGCTGGCCTGGGGCAGCCGCCAGCTGCTCGAGGAAGTCGGCGCCTGGCCTCTTTTGCCAAGCTCTTCGGCCACCCCGATCCACACCATCCACGTCTCTCGCCGCGGCCGGTTCGGGCGCAGCCTGCTCGACCGGTCCGAGCACGGGCTCGATGCACTCGGCTACGTCGCGCGCTATGGCGACGTGGTCGATGCGCTGGCGCGCGCGGTCGAACGCGCCGGCGTCCAGGTGATCCGCCCGGCGCGCGTGGCGGCGATGGACGAGACGAGCGGGCACGTGGCCTTGTCGCTCGACGACGGCCGCATGCTCACCGCGCAGGTCGCGGTCGGCGCCGAGGGCGGCGTCTTCGGCCAGCGCGAAGACAAGGGCAAGACGCGCGACTATGGCCAGAGCGCCGTGATCGCGCGCGTGTGCGCCAGTGCGCCGATCGCGCACCGCGCCTTCGAGCGCTTCACCGACGAAGGACCGCTGGCCCTGCTGCCGCAGGACGGCGCCGACGGTTTCCAGTATGCGCTGGTCTGGTGCGTCGAGCCCGGGCGCGCCGCCGCGCTGCAGGCGATGGAAGAGACGCGTTTTCTGCAGGAACTGGGCGAAGCCTTCGGCGGCCGGCTGGGCCGCTTTACCAGGGTGTCGGCACGCTTCGCCTATCCCCTCGGCCTGAACGCCGAAGCGCACGCCACCGCGCGCACGGTCGCCATCGGCAATGCGGCGCAGACGCTGCATCCGGTGGCCGGACAGGGCTTGAATCTCGGCCTGCGCGACGCCGCCGTGCTGGCACGGTTGCTGGCGCGCTGCGCCGGGCCGGAAGGCATCGGGCGCTTCCTCGGCGAGCGCGCGCAGGACCGGCAGCTGACGATCGCGATGACCGACGCCATGGCGCGCGCTTTCGTCGGCGGCGGACCGCTGCAAGCGGTATTGGGACTGGGACTGGCAACGCTGGACGCGGTGCAGCCGGCGCGCACCATGCTGGGCGAACTGATGATGTACGGGAGGCGTGGCGGCTCGCCGCTGCTGCCGCATCGCCAGGGATAAGCCACGGCAGCCACGGCAGCCGCGCCACGGCGGCCGCATGCACGGCCGCCGTGGCGCGCGGCGGCGACCTACTCGACCGCCTTGACCATCGACTCGATCACCTTCTTGGCGTCGCCGAACACCATCATCGTGTTCGGCATGTAGAACAGGTCGTTGTCCAGACCCGCATACCCCGAGGCCATCGAGCGCTTGTTGACGATGATGCTTTTCGCCTTGTACGCCTCGAGGATCGGCATGCCGGCAATGGCCGACTTCGGATCCTTGGCCGCCGGATTGACCACGTCGTTCGCGCCCAGCACCAGCACGACGTCGGTCTGGCCGAATTCGCCGTTGATGTCTTCCATTTCCGCGACCTGGTCGTAGGGCACCTCGGCCTCGGCCAGCAGCACGTTCATGTGGCCCGGCATGCGGCCGGCCACCGGGTGGATCGCGTAGCGCACGTGCACGCCGCGCTCGGTCAGCTTGTCGACCAGCTCCTTGACCGAATGCTGGGCGCGCGCCACCGCCAGGCCGTAGCCGGGAACGATGATCACCGATTCCGCATTCTGCAAGATGAACGCCGCGTCTTCGGCGGAACCGGATTTCACCGGCCGCTGCTCCTTGGCGTCGCCCGACTCGGCGGCGGCCTCGCCGCCGAAGCCGCCCAGGATGACGTTGAAGAAGGAGCGGTTCATCGCCTTGCACATGATGTACGAGAGGATCGCGCCGCTCGAACCGACGAGCGAGCCGGCGATGATCAGCATCGAATTGTTGAGCGAGAAGCCGATGCCGGCCGCCGCCCAGCCCGAGTAGGAGTTGAGCATCGACACCACCACCGGCATGTCGGCGCCGCCGATCGGGATGATGATCAGCACGCCCAGCACGAAGGAGAGCGCGGCCATGATGACGAAGGGCGTCCAGGCTGGCTCCACGGCGTCGGAGAAGCAGAACACGAGGCCCAGCGCGACGATGGCGACCGCAATGACCAGGTTCAGGATGTGCTGGCCGCTGAACCGCACCGGCGCGCCCTGGAACAGGCGGAACTTGTACTTGCCCGACAGTTTGCCGAAGGCGATCACGGAGCCCGAGAAGGTGACGGCGCCGACGAAGGTGCCGATGAACAGCTCGAGCCGGTTCCCGAAGGGCAGCGCGCCGCCGCGCTCGGCGATGTTGAAGGCCCAGGGTTCGGACACTGCCGCCACCGCGATGCACACGGCCGCCAGACCGATCAGGGAGTGCATGGCCGCCACCAGTTCCGGCATCTTGGTCATCTCGACCTTCTTTGCCGCGTAGGCCCCGATCGCGCCGCCGACGACGACCCCGATCAGCACCAGCGGAAAGCCGATGCCGCCCGCGCCGCTACGCGCGGCGTCGGCGAACTCCGCCTGCATCTTGAAGATCAGGGCAACCGTCGTGGCCACCGCGATGGCCATGCCGGCCATGCCGAAGGTATTGCCCAGACGCGCGGACGAGGGCGACGACAGCCCTTTCAGGGCCTGGATGAAGCAGACCGACGCCACCAGGTACAGCAGCGTGACCATATTCATGCTGATGTAGTTCATGCGGCCTCCTTGGTCGCGGTCGCCTTGGGTGCGGCCTTGGGTTCCTTCTTCTTGAACATCTCGAGCATGCGCTGGGTGACGAGGAAGCCGCCGAACACGTTGACGGCGGCCAGCGCGACGGCGAGCGTGCCCATGGTCTGGCCGAGCAGGCCTTCGGTCAGGCCGGCGGCGAGCATGGCGCCGACGATGATGATCGCGGAGATGGCATTGGTGACCGCCATCAGCGGCGTGTGCAGGGCCGGGGTGACGGTCCAGACGACGTGGTAGCCGACGTAGATCGCCAGTACGAAGATGATCAGGTTGATGATGGTGTGGCTGATTTCCATGGCAGTTCCTTTATGTGCGCAGCGGATCGCCGCCCGGCGTTGCGCCGTTATGGCAAAGCAATGTGGCGCGCACGATCTCGTCCTCGCGGTCGATGACGAACTTGTCGTCCTTGTCGATCACGAGTTTTAAAAAGTCGAGCACATTGCGCGCGTACAGGGCCGAGGCGTCGGCCGCGACCAGCGCGGCCAGGTTCGGCTCGCCGATGATGTAGACGCCGTGCTTGACCACTGTCTTGCCCAGTTCCGTCAGCGGGCAGTTGCCGCCCTGCTCGATCGCCATGTCGACGATCACCGAGCCCGGCTTCATGGCCATCACCGTTTCTTCGCGGATCAGGACCGGCGCCGCGCGGCCGGGGATCAGGGCGGTCGTGATGACGATGTCGGCCAGCTTGGCCCGTTCGTGCACCAGCTCCCCCTGCCGGCGGATCCAGTCGGCCGGCATCGGGCGCGCATACCCGCCCACGCCCTGGGCGATTTCGCGCTCCTCGTCGGTCAGGAAAGGCACGTCGATGAACTTGGCGCCGAGCGACTCGACCTGTTCCTTCACGGGCGGACGCACGTCGGACGCTTCGATCACGGCGCCCAGCCGCTTCGCGGTGGCGATCGCCTGCAAGCCGGCCACGCCGACCCCCATGACCAGCACGCGCGCCGCCTTCACGGTGCCGGCGGCGGTCATCAGCATCGGCATGAAGCGCTGGTAGGTGTTCGCGGCCAGCATCACGGCCTTGTAGCCGGCGATGTTCGCTTGCGAAGACAGCACGTCCATCGACTGCGCGCGCGAGATGCGCGGCGCCGCTTCCAGCGCGAACGCGGTCAGGCCGCTGGCCGTCATGGCGGCGGTGTTGTCCTTATCGAAAGGATTGAGCATGCCGACCACCACCGTGCCCGGGCGCATGCGGGTGCGTTCGAGCTCATTCGGGGCGCGCACCTTCAGCACCAGGTCGGCGCCAAAGGCGTCTTCCATGCTGCCGATGGTGGCGCCGGCGGCGGCGTAGGCTTCGTCGGGAACGGCGGCCCGCACACCGGCGCCGGACTGCACGACGACCTGGTGGCGGGTTGCCAGTTTCTTCACTGTTTCCGGAGTCGCAGCTACGCGCGTCTCGCCCGGCCGTATTTCGGCCGGAATGCCAATTCTCATGCATTCCTCCTTCATGTTGTTGTGTTCACAATTTACCACGTAACCATGGCTCTTTTACCATTCCTTTGTTGTAGCGTGGCCAGCCGTACGCTTTCCGGGTCAATCCGATACAGCCAGGCTACAGTGCCTCCGTTTTGTGTATCAAATCGATGCGATTGACGCTTTTTTGTTGCACTGCACAGGTACTTGCGAGCAACGCTTTGATGGCCGCTGTAGAATATCGGCTCATTTGTCGAGGACGCGCATGACCCATACCTTCAGACCGTCAGTCACTGTTGCCGCCATCATCGAACGGGATGGCCGTTTTCTCCTGATCGAGGAAGAAACGAGCGAAGGCATCAAGCTGAACCAGCCGGCCGGCCACCTCGACGAAAGCGAGTCGCTGGAGCAGGCGGTCGTGCGCGAAGCGATGGAAGAGACGGCCTACGAATTCATTCCTACCGGCCTGGTCGGGATGTACATGTCGCGCTATTACTCGCGCTCGCGCAATGCCGACATCACCTATTTGCGCTTCACCTTTTGCGGCAACGCCGGCCGGCAGTACGACCAGCCGCTCGACGACGGCATCCTGCGCACCCTGTGGATGACGCGCGACGAGATCGCCGCCTCCAGCGAGCGCCACCGCAGTCCGATCGTGCTGCAATGCGTGGACGATTACCTGGCCGGCCGGCGCACCGACCTGGCGCTTCTTTATACCCATCCATCGGTGTTCGAGTGCGCCGAGCTGGCGATGAACGCAATCAACCGGACGTAACATGAGCAAGAAAAAAGTCGTGATCGGGATGTCGGGCGGGGTCGACTCCTCGGTCGCGGCCTGGATGCTGAAGGAACAAGGCTATGAGGTCGTCGGCCTGTTCATGAAGAACTGGGAAGACGACGACGATTCCGAATACTGCTCGACGCGCCAGGACTGGCTCGACGCGGCCAGCGTGGCCGACGTGGTCGGGGTCGATATCGAGGCGGTCAATTTCGCCGCCGAGTACAAGGACCGCGTGTTCGCCGAATTCCTGCGCGAATACCAGGCCGGCCGCACGCCGAACCCGGACGTCCTCTGCAATGCCGAAATCAAGTTCAAGGCCTTCCTCGACCACGCCATGAAGCTCGGCGCCGACCTGATCGCCACCGGCCACTATGCGCGCGTGCGCGAAAACCCGCTCGGGAAGTTCGAACTGCTCAAAGCCTTCGACCACACCAAGGACCAGAGCTATTTCCTGCACCGCTTGAACCAGGCGCAACTTTCGAAATCCCTGTTCCCGCTCGGCGAGCTCCCGAAAACCGAGGTGCGGAAAATCGCGGAAAAGCTCAAGCTGCCGAACGCGGCGAAGAAGGATTCGACCGGCATCTGCTTCATCGGCGAGCGTCCTTTCCGCGACTTTTTGAACCGCTACCTGTCGCACGAGCCGGGCCCGATGAAGCTCGACAATGGACAAACGGTGGGCGAGCACATCGGCCTGTCGTTCTACACGCTGGGCCAGCGCAAGGGCATCGGCATCGGCGGCCTGAAAACCCACCGCAATGCCGACGGCACCAGCGAGCCGTGGTTTGTCGCGCGCAAGGACATGGCCACCAATACGCTGTACATCGTGCAGGGCCACGACCATCCATGGCTGCTCGCGAGCCGGCTGGAAGCGGGCCAGGCCAGCTGGGTGGCGGGCGAGCCGCCGGCACCCGGCCTGCTGTCGGCCAAGACCCGCTACCGCCAGGCGGACATGGCCTGCGCCGTCGCCGCCGCCGGCCCGGCGCGCTTCGCGCTGGACTTCAGCGAGCCGCAATGGGCGGTCACGCCGGGCCAGTCGGCCGTGCTGTACGACGGCGACATTTGTGTCGGCGGCGGCATCATCGACGGCGCCGGCGCGGCGGGCGGCTGATCGGCACGCTCACGCGCTGCAAGGAAGCACAGGCAGCGCGGGCGGCGCCGCTGAAACCATCTATCTGTCATCATAAAACTACTTCCAGTTAAAAAAGCGTCGTATCGGCGCACCAGTCCTGGACGTTCGTTTTAAAAGTTCAGCAGAATCATCAAAAATCCGGGCATCACGATTGAGTTTCCACAAAGAATGACGTTATTCTAGTTTCTAAGCGGAAATTGCAATTTCAACCCTGCGTTGTCGACTGCCACGCTATCACCGGAAAATGTTATTCATGAACATATCGAACCTGCGCGTCAGGACCCGGCTCTTTGCCGGCTTCGGACTCCTCTGTGCCCTCCTCCTCGTCATCGTCCTGTTCGGCACCACCATGCTCGGGCGGATCAATGCCGGAACCGAAATCATCGTCAATAACTACATGCCGAAGATCGAGGCGTCGAACGATACGGTGCACCAGGTCAACACGATCTCGATCGCGCTGCGCAACATGATGCTCAACAGCAACGCGGCCGACCGCCAGGCCCAGATGGCCGACATCGAAAAAGCCCGTGCCGCCATTGCCGCGAGCACGAGCCTGCTGCAGAAAACCGTCGTCAGCGAAGAAGGCAAGGCGCTGGTGCGCCAGGCCCAGGAATACCAGGTCAAGGCCATTGCCGCCCAAAACGAGCTGCTGCGCCGTATCGGCGCGTACGACATTGCCAGCGCGTCGGCCTACCTGACCGAGCAGTACCGGCCGCTGCTGGCCGACTACCGCAAGGTGCTCAACAACCAGATCAAGCTGCAGGAAGACCTGGCCGACAAGGCCGTCGCCGATGCCGAGCAGACCTACAACAACACCGTCACCATGATGTTCGGCCTTTCCGCCGCCATCCTGGCGCTGGCCGCCTTCACGGCCTGGCGCATCACGGCCTCGATCACGGTGCCGGTGGCGCGCGCCCTGGCCATTGCCGAGACGGTCGCCGCGGGTGACCTCACCAGCCGCATCGAGGTCACCACCAGGGACGAGCTGGGCCAGCTGCTGGGCGCCTTGAAAAAGATGAACGACAGCCTCTTGACGACAGTCTCGACGGTGCGCAACGGCACCGACCTGATCGCCTCGGCCTCGTCCCAGGTGGCGGCTGGCAGCCTCGATCTCTCGAGCCGCACCGAGCAGCAGGCGAGCGCACTCGAGGAAACTGCTTCTTCCATGGAAGAGCTGACCTCGACCGTGAAACAGAATGCCGACAACGCGCGCCAGGCCACGACCCTGGCGGCAACCGCCTCCAGCGTGGCCGAGCGCGGCGGCGAGGTGGTGAAACAGGTGGTCGGCACCATGGAAGCGATCAATGCCGCTTCCACGCGCATCGCCGACATCATCGGCGTCATCGACAGCATCGCCTTCCAGACCAATATCCTGGCCTTGAACGCGGCCGTCGAAGCGGCGCGCGCCGGCGAGCAAGGCCGCGGCTTCGCGGTCGTGGCCTCCGAAGTGCGCAACCTGGCGCAGCGTTCGGCCGCCGCAGCAAAAGACATCAAGGGCTTGATCGGGGACTCGAACAGCAAGGTCGGCGACGGCAGCCGCCTGGTCGGCGAAGCGGGCCACACGATGGAAGAAATCGTCACCAGCATCCGCCGCGTGACCGACATCATGGGCGAGATCAGTTCGGCCAGCCGCGAGCAAAGCGCCGGCATCGAGCAGATCAACCAGGCCATCGCCCAGATGGACCAAGTGACCCAGCAGAACGCCGCCCTGGTCGAGGAAACCTCGGCCGCGGCCGACGCCATGCGCACCCAGGCGGCGGCGCTGGCGACCACGGTGGCCGTGTTCCGCACCGGCGGCGAGGGGAAGAAAGCCGCCGTCGCACCCGCGGCGGTCGCGCCAAAAGCGGCCGCGCCGCGCCTGGCGAAACCAGCCGCTGCGCGCGCCGCTGCCGCGCCCGCGCCGGTTGCCCCGAAGGCGAAAGCGCAGGCCGCTGCGCGCACGCCGCAACTGGCCACCACCGCGGCCGACGGCTGGGAAGAGTTCTGATGCGGTAATGCCGCGTGCAGCTGCGCGCGGATACAAGAACGGCGCACCGATGGTGCGCCGTTGTCGTTTATGCCCGCGGCGCGTGCCCGGTCAGGCGTAGGCCGGCTGCGCGCTCGGGTGCGACGCGCGCGGGCGCGCCAGCGTCCACTCGGCGCAGATCCACTCCTCGAATTGCGCCGGCGCCATCGGGCGCGCATACAGGTAGCCCTGCACCTGGTCGCAGCCGGCGCCGGCCAGGAAGCGTGCCACCGGCGCCGTTTCCACACCCTCGGCCACGACCAGCTGGCCGAGGTCGTGCGAGAGCTTGATCATGGCCGCCACCAGCGCGCGCTTGCGCCGGTCGGTATCGAGGTCGCGCACGAAACTCTGGTCGATCTTGACCACGTTCGCCGGCACGCTCTGCAGGTAGGCCAGGCTGCTGTAGCCGGTGCCGAAATCGTCGATCGCCAGCTGCACGCCGCCAGCGCTCAGGGCGGCGAGCGTGGAGGCGGCCAGCACGCGGTTGATCATGAGCGCGCTTTCGGTGATCTCGATGGCCAGCGCCCCCGGCGCCAGGCCGTGCGCTTGCAGGCGGCCCAGCACGTGCGCGCAAAAATCCGGTTCGAGCAGGTTGACGGCCGAGACGTTGACAGCGACCTGGGTCACCAGGCCGGCGTGCCGCCAGGCGACCAGCTGGCGAAGGGCGCGCTCGAGCACCCAGCGCGTGGTGGCGCGCGCCAGCGCAGTCTGTTCGATCACGGGGATGAATTCGCCCGGCGCGATCTCGCCCAGCGCCGGATGGCGCCAGCGCAACAGCGCCTCGGCGCCGACGCAGCGGCCGGTGCCAAGTTCGATTTTCGGCTGGAACACGAGGCGCAGCTGGCTGTCGTCGGCGAGCGCGGCACCGAACTCGCTGGCGATGCGGAAGCGCCGCATGAACGCGGCGTTCTGCGCGGCCGAAAACACCCGCACCCGGTACGAGCCTTCGAGAGCGTCATGGGCGGCGCTATACATGTCGCGCAGCAGGTCGAAGGGGTCGGCCTGGCCGGCCGCGAACGGCGCCACGCCGGCGGTGGCAGTGCTGACGAAGCGGGCCGCGGGACTGTCGGCGCGCAGCGCGATCCAGGCGTCGAGCCAGTCGCAAAAGCGCGCCAGGTCCGCGCCCGGTTCGGCCAGGAAGGCGAACTGGGTCAGGCCGACGTGGTACAGCTTGCGCCCGGGACCGAGCGCCGCACGCAGCATATGGGCCGCGTCGCGCACCAGGTCTTCGACAAAGCCGGCGCCCAGCGCGCGCACCGCGCTGCTGACCTGCTCGGGCGTGGCCAAGTTCACCAGCGCGGCCAGGCGCGTCGCGCCGCCGGCCTGCTCGATGCCCAGGTCCGCCAGGTCGTCGGCGAACTGGTTGCGGTTCGGGATGCCGCTGACCGGGTCGATGCGGCCGATCGCGTGCTGCAATTCGATCTGCGCCATCACCATCGCCGCCAGGTCGGCCAGGCCGCCGCGCTCGGCCGCGCTGATGGTGCGCGGCTCGGTACCGAGCACGCACAGCGTGCCCAGGCAATGGCCGTCGCGCGTGAGCAGCGGCGCGCCGGCATAAAAGCGTATTCCGCTGGCGGCCAGTATGCTGTCACGGTAGCGGTCGTTTGCCAGCAGATCGGAAACGACCAGCATGCTGGCGGTACCGACTACCTGGCCGCAAGGGGCCTGCGCGCGCGGGGTCGCACAATGATCGATGCCGACGCGCGACTTGAACCACTGGCGGTCGACATCGGTGAGCGACACCGCCGCCATGGGCAGGCCGAACAGCTGGGCAGCCATGCGGGTGATGCGGTCGAAGGCCTCGCTTGCAGGGGTATCGAGCAGGTCGAGCTTGCGCAACGCATCAAGGCGGGCCGCTTCCAGCCGAACCGGGAGATGGGGATCCATGGCGTGAGGCTCCTTGCCGGCCTGGGAAAACTGATATGACGAAAATGATGACATGCGACATTTTGATCATAGAATTTCCGTAAGTCAACTTAATTGCAACGACACCCACGCCAATATATTGATTCGTGACGCGAACACGCGCGAACGTTGTATGCCATCATCAATTCCGGCATTTGGATTTTTTGCTCGGTTTACCTATCAGGCGCCGCCGGTATCGGGCGTGCCGCCGGCTTGCTGCTTGCGCACCACGGCGATGACGGTATTGCGGATGCTCTTCAGGACGGCGTCGGCCTTGAACGGCTTGACGATGAAGCCGTTGACGCCACGCGCCAGCGCGGCCTGGATGGTGGCGGCGTCGAGCGTGCCCGATACCATGAAGATCAGGGCTTTGGGCGAGCTCGCGCGCAGCGATTCGATGACGCCGCTGCCGTCTTCGGCCTGCTCGCGCGCGATGCAGATGATCTGCGGGCGCAGCCGGGCGGCCAGCAGCAGCGCACTGTGGCTGGTATGGGTCTGGCCGACGACCTCGTAGCCGCCGTCCATCAGCACGGAATTCAACAAGCCGCGCGAGATCGCGTTCGCGTCGACTATCACTGCCTTGAGCATGCCGGGTTTTCCTTTTCGTTTCGTGGAGCGTCAATCAAAGCCGCCATGGAGGATTTTATACGGCGCCCTCGTGTGATTCGTAAGCGAGCATCTTCCAGGTCACGCCCAGGCGCACGTCGGTTTTCAGCTGCACCAGCTGGCGCGACAGGTACAGGATGTCGCGCTCGGCGCGCAGGCGCTCGCCCAGCGGCGTCTTGAGGATGCCGGCGCCGGCCATTACCGCGTCCAGGCTGCCGTAGGCGGTGAGCAGGCGCGCCGCCGTCTTCATGCCGATCTTGGACACGCCCGGCACGCCGTCGGTGGCGTCGCCCATCAGCGCGAGCAGATCGTGGAGCTGTTCCGGCGCGACCCCGAACTTGTTGCGCACCCAGGGGTCGTCATGCCACTCGTTCTTGAAATGATCCCAGACCAGGGCGCCATGCGCGATCAGCACGTGCAGGTCCTTGTCGGTGGTGGCGACAATCGCCTCGCCCCGATTCTCGTTCAGCCAGCGCATGACGCACGTGGCGACGACGTCGTCGGCCTCGACTTCCGGCAGCATCGCCACCGGCACGCCGGCCGTGCGCAGGCGCTCCTGGAATGCCGGCAGGGCCTCCCTCAGTACCGAGGGCATGGGCGCGCGGTGTTCGCGGTAGCGCGGGTACAGCGCGTGGCGCCAGGTCTTGCCGCCGTAATCGAACGCGGCCAGCACGTGGGTCGGCGCGTGCGTCTCGAGCAGCGTGCGAAACGACGAAAAGGCGTGGCGCAGGGCAATGCCGGCCTTCAGGTCGGAGTCCGGCTCGGGGCTGGCTTCGTAGACCCGGCGCACGATGTTCAGTGAGTCGATCGCGAGCAGCTTGGCCATGCGTCCTACCTTGCGTAGTCGTACCTGCCGCCGCGTTCCAGCGCGCGCGCGTACGCCGGACGGGCGTGGATGCGCTGCAGGAAGGCGCTCAGGCGCGGGTACCGCGCGTCCAGGCCGCCGCGCGAGGATGCCGCCTCCAGCGGGAAGCTCATCTGGATATCGGCGGCACTGAATTGGCTGCCGGCGAACCAGTCGCGCGCCGCCAGCTCGGACTCGAGATAGTCGAGCTGGTTCTTGATGTTCGGATTGACGAACGTCTCCTTGACCTTGCGCGCGATCGAGCGCGCGATCGGTTTGGCGAAGAAAGGCATGGGGCCGGTCTCGATGCGGTCGAACACCAGCTTCATGAGCAGCGGCGACATGGCCGAGCCTTCGGCGAAGTGCAGGTAGAAACTGTATTGCAGTTTTTCCGGCGTGCCCGCGGCCGGGATGAAGCGCCCGTTGCCGTAGCGCTCGACCAGGTAGTCGACGATGGCGCCGGATTCGGCCACGACCGTGTCGCCATCGGTGATCACGGGCGACTTGCCGAGCGGGTGCACGGCCTTGAGTTCGGGCGGCGCCAGCATCGTCTTCGGATCGCGCTGGTACTTCTTGATCTCGTAGGGCAGGCCCAGCTCTTCGAGCAGCCAGAGGATGCGCTGCGAGCGCGAATTGTTCAGGTGATGGACGGTGATCATGGGCGCGCGGACGAAGAACGAAGGAGCGTTAGCTTAGCACTGTTGCGCCCTTGCCAAAAGGGCGCCCGCCCGCGCAGGTCCGGCAGAGCGCGGGTCAGCGCTCGTGTTTGTGGAGCTTGATGACGCGGTGCCGGCCACCCGCCGGCGGCGCCGGCGCTTGCGGCCTCTCGGACGAACTGGACGAATCGGACGAATCGGACGAATCGGACGAATCGCACGTATTGCAGGTGTTGCACCCGCCGCCACAACTGTCGGCCGTATCGAGCCAGCGCACCAGCGTCGACTCGGCGCCGCCGTGCGAGAGCCGGTTGACGGCCCGGATGCGCCAGGCCGCCGGCAGGTACCTGGCGCCGATGTAGACGGCAGCAACGAGCACGATCAGCGCGACGCTCAGTTCCTGCCACATGTCAGCCTCCGCCGAGCGCCAGGGCGATGCGGTAGGTGATGAAGGAGGCCAGGTAGGCCAGCGCGAACATGTAGCCGGCCATCATCCAGGCATATCGTGCGCTGCCGGTTTCGCGGCGCACCACCGACAGGGTCGCGATGCACTGCGGCGCGTACACGTACCAGGCCAGCAGCGACAAGGCCGTCGCCATCGACCACGAACCGGCGATCAGCGGACCCAGGGTGTTGGCCATTTCGTCGCCCGAGCCCGACAGCGCGTAGACGGTGCCGAGCGCGCCGACCGCCACTTCGCGCGCGGCCATGCCGGGCACTAGGGCGATGCAGATCTGCCAGCCGAAACCGATCGGCTCGAAGATCACCGCCAGCGCGCGGCCGAGCATGCCGGCCACGCTGTAGTAGATCGGCGGCTGGGTTGCGCCCTCGGGCGCGCCGGGGAAGCTCGAGAGGAACCAGAGCAGCACCATCAAGGTGAGGATCAGGGTGCCGACGCGCGTGAGGAAGATCCTGGCGCGCTCCCACAGGCCCAGGGCCAGGGTCTGCAGGTGCGGCCAGTGGTAGGCGGGCAGTTCGAGCAGCAGCGGATGCTGGCCGCCGCCGCTGCGGCGCTTCATGTACCAGGCCACGCCCATGGCGCTCACGATGCCCAGCGCGTACAGCGCGAACAGCACCAGGCCCTGCAAGTTCACGACGCCCACTTCGCGCGCCGGGATGAAGGCGGCGATGATCAGGGCGTACACGGGCAGGCGCGCCGAGCAGGTCATCAGGGGCGCGATCATGATCGTCACCAGGCGGTCGCGCGGGTTCTGGATGGTGCGCGCGGCCATCACGCCGGGAATCGCGCAGGCAAACGAGGACAGCAGCGGAATGAAGGCGCGCCCGGACAGGCCGACGCCGCCCATCATGCGGTCGAGCAGGAAGGCCGCGCGCGGCAGGTAGCCGCAGTCTTCCAGGACCAGGATGAAGAAGAACAGGATCAGGATCTGCGGCAGGAACACCAGGACGCCGCCGACGCCGGCGATGATGCCGTCCACGATCAGGCTGCGCAGCGGTCCCTCGGACAGGGCGCCGCCGATCCACTGGCCGATGCCTTCCACGCTGCCGGTAATGAAGTCCATCGGCGCTTCGGCCCAGCTGAAGACAGCCTGGAAGATGATGAACATCAGCGCGGCCAGAATGACCGGGCCGGCCAGCGGATGCAGGACGACCTGGTCGATTTTCTCCGACAGGTTGCCCTTGTCGTGGGCATAGCTGGCGCAGGCATCGAGGATGCGGCGCACTTCGCGCTGGGTCTGTTCGACCGGCACGGCGTCGATCGCCGCCAGCGGCCGCGGCGCGCCCGGGTGCTCGAGCGGCATGCGGTCGAGCGCTTCGAGCAGCGCCTGTTCGCCGCCGGCCTGGATGGCGACGGTCTCGACCACCGGCATGCCAAGTTCCTGCGACAGCTTGGCGGTATCGATCTCGATGCCGCGCTTCCTGGCGACGTCGACCATGTTCAAGGCAAGCAGCATCGGCAGCCCGAGGCGCTGGATTTCCAGCACCAGGCGCAGATTCAGGCGCAGGTTCGTGGCGTTGACGACACAGACGACGGCATCCGGCGCCTGCTCGCCGGCGCGCAGGCCGGCCACGACGTCGCGCGTGATGGCTTCGTCGGGCGTCTGGGCCGACAGGCTGTAGGCGCCGGGCAGGTCGAGCACGCGCAGGGCGCGCCCGGAGGGCGCGGTAAAACTGCCTTCCTTGCGTTCGATGGTCACGCCGGCGTAGTTCGCCACCTTCTGGCGCGCGCCGGTGAGACGGTTGAACAGGGCCGTCTTGCCGCAGTTCGGATTACCCAGCAATGCGATCAGGGGCGGCCGCGCCGCCACCTGCTGTTCCATGACGCCCATCGATTATTCCGGCTGGATCGAGACGAGCGCGGCCTCGAACTTGCGCAGGGCAAAGGTCGAGTCGCCGACCTTGACGGCGACCGGGCCGCCCGGCAACCCGCGCTTGAGCATGCGGATACGTTCACCCGGCACGAAGCCCAGTTCCATCAGGCGGCGCGCCACGTCCTGCCCGCCGAGTGCATGGGGCGCGAGGTGGATCACGGTCGCACTCTGTCCGGCCTGCAGGGCGTCGAGTGTGGTCAATGTGGGGACGAGGGTCATGGCGGCATTTCCGTTGGTGTAGCGCTGATGAGACAGATACTAGCATCATAAGCCTAAATGCGAATTATTTCTATTTAGCGAAATGATCACATGACGAAACCCCTTGCGCTCACCGAAAAAAATCCGCAGAATAGAACACGAATGAGAACGATTCTCATTATTTGACTGACAACGCCAGTGTTTAGTTCAGCGCCACTTCAGGGACTGCTTCGATGATCGTCTGTGTCTGCAACAATATCTCCGACCGCGAAATCCGCCAGGCCGTCGACCTCGGCATTACCTCGATCGTCGCCCTGCGCGAAGAGCTGGGCCTGGGCACGGATTGCGGCAAATGCATCAGCTATGCCCGCGAAGTGCTGCACGAAGCGATCGGCAGCAAGACCGTCATTACCGAGCTGAGCTTTCGTGCCTCGCAGCTGGCCTGAGCCGCTTTCATTGCACGTCGCCAGTTTTTGGCGCGCGCTTCTTCCTGCTTTGCTATGATCGTGGCAATGCACACACCACGACAAGGCACATCATGAAGGGCGATCCCAACGTCATCCGGCTGCTCAACGCGCAGCTGACCAACGAGCTCACCGCCGTCAACCAGTACTTCCTGCATGCCCGCATGTACCGGCACTGGGGCTTCTTCAAGCTCGGCAAGAAAGAATACGACGAATCGATCGGCGAAATGAAGCACGCCGACAGGCTGATCGACCGCATCCTGATGCTCGACGGCTTGCCGAACCTGCAGGCGCTGCACAAGCTCCTGATCGGCGAAAACACCGAAGAGATGCTGGCGGCCGACCTGCGCCTCGAGCGCGCTGCCCAGATCACGGTCAAGGAAGGCATCGCTGCCGCCGAGCTTGCTGCCGACTATGTCTCGCGCGACCTGCTGCTCGAAATCCTCGAGGACACCGAAGAGCACATCGAATGGCTCGAGACCCAGCTCGACCTGATCGTGAAGGTCGGGATCCAGAATTACCTGCAGAGCCAGATGGCCGAGTAAGGCATTCCCTGGGGAGGGCACGCCGTGCCCTCCTTGCGGTGCGCCGCCGCCCCTTTAGTTCCCCTCTTCTTCCTGCGTCACCCATACCGGTGCCGACCACAGGATGTTGCCGTCCGACTGCGTCACCTTCGCATAGTAGAAATGCGCGCCGACGGCCGGCGTGAAGCGCACGCTCGCCTTGTCCGACAGCTGCGTCACTATTCCGCCGCGCCCCGGCACCCCTTCCATGATGGCCACCGAGGCCACCGCCTTGCCCGCCGTGCTGGCGAAGTTGGCCACCAGGGTCAAGGCGCCTTTGTTGGCGAAGCGCTCCCCCATCATGCGCCCGTTCGCGGTCAGCACCAGCTGCGAGCCCTTGTCCATGGTCGCGAACACGCGCCGCGCTTTCAAGGCCTCGATGAAGCTGGCCCGGTTCAGCGGCGTACCGGCCGGGACCAGCACGCCGGTGCGGTTGGTATAGGCCGTGCCCCAGTTGGCGCAGTGGTTGTCCTGGTTGGTGCTGAAGGCCACGTGGAAGCCCGCTTCCAGCACCTTGTTGCAGGCCGCCTCGAAATTGCTGCGCCGGGTCTCCCCTTCCCTGTCGTTGGTGGAGAACGCGGTGCTGTTGACGACCTCGCACAAGGCCATCGCCTCGTCGCCGTCGGCCGTGTAGCCGAGCGCCGTTCCATTCACGGCGAACTGGCCGCTCGTGGCCGGATGGTTGAACTGGCCGACCCAGCCGCGCTCGCGCATCAGGGTGTAGAGCGCGGCGTAATCGCTGCGCGGCGTGGCGATGTCGGCCAGCAGTTCGCCTCTAGCGTTCTTTTCCCAGCCGAGCAGCTGCTCGCTGTTGAAAATGTTCACGTGGCCGCCCTTGTCGATGACGCCCCACTCCATCCCGTACACGGCCAGGAAGTCCGGATGCGCGGCGTTGAAGCCGGCCGCGGCATCCAGGCCCTGGCGGTACAGCGCCTTGGGGACCGAAGGAGCGGTGTCGGGCCGGGTGCCGTCCGAGCCGTCGTACATGTGGTTGTGTTCCGAGGCGACCAGGATGTCGAGGCCGTGGCCTCTGGCATAGGCAAAGGCGGCATCGGGACCGTACCTGCCCGTCAGGGGTTCCTGCGCGCCCTTGCAGTTGCCGAGTTCGGCGCCGCCATCGCTGTGGTTGGTCTGGCTGTGCAGGTTGCCGAGGTAGACGGTGAAGGGCAGTGCCGCGGGTGCCGGCAGCGCGCCCGGCGTGGCCAGGCGGCCCACCGGCAAGGGCGCGAACCGCGGCAGCGCCGGCGTGGGCACCAGGCCGACCTGGATCTGCCAGGTTTGCTCGTGCACGTCGAGCGAAGGCGCGCTGGAGGCGGCGTCGCGGCTGGCGGCGCGCAGGCGCACCCCGTAGAGGCCGGCGGCCAGCTTGCCGGCAGCCCGGCCCGACCAGGGCACGCCGACGCTGGCCGCCGCCGGCCCCAGCGGCGTGCTGCCCTGCCAGCGGCGCACGACGATGCCGCGCGGGGCGATCAGTTCAAGCTGCCAGTCGACGACCTGGGCCTGGCGCGCATTCGGATAATCGAAAGCGAGGGTGAACGTGCGTGCCTCGCCCTTGGCGGGCTCGGGCGCCCGATACGGCGCGTGCAGGGTGGCTTCGAATTCGCTGTGTTCGTCGATGGCCGCCAGGGCGCCGCCGGCGCCGCCGCAGAGCAGGACCACGGCGAACGGGAACGGGAGGGGGATGATGGTTTTCATGATGCAATTGTTGCAATTGCATCAGGACAGCCGCTTGCGCCAGGCCGCGAACTAGTTGCCTATATTTATATACTTTTTGACAAAAATACACCGTCCCGCGTCAGGCGCCGCGCATCCAGCGTTCCACCTGCCTGAGCGGCAGCCCGATCCGGGCGCAGCCGATCTGGTCCGGGCGGACATTGAGTTCGATCATGCGCGGGCCGTCCACCGCGATGGCGACGTCGACCCCGGCCAGGTTCACGTGCGGGAAGGCTTGCAGGGCACGCATCGCCACTTGCTGGCATTCCTTCCAGTACGGCAGCTGCACGCCGCTGATGCGCCCGCCCGTGTCCGGATGGGCCGCCATCGTCTCGAGCGGATTTTTCGCATTGGCCGCGTAGCCGAGCATGCCCGTTTCCAGGTCGACCGGGCAGAAGATGCCGCCGCCGCTGGTGTTGTCGACCATGCTGCCCTTGCGCCCGACGCGCAG
Source organism: Massilia jejuensis (assembly GCF_042656795.1). NCBI lineage: Bacteria > Pseudomonadati > Pseudomonadota > Betaproteobacteria > Burkholderiales > Oxalobacteraceae > Massilia > Massilia jejuensis. The sequence goes on from NZ_JBHSMS010000044.1 coordinate 60,307, forward strand.
GAAGGCGCCGGCGATCCGGCATTCGCCGCGCGCCTGGTACAGCCAGATGCGCAGCGTATTGACGGAATTGGCGTGGATCCCGGACAACACCGCGTGCTGGACCAGGTAATGCTCGACGATATAGCCGTCGCGGTTCGGTTCGACCAGCGCATGCCAGTCGGCGATGCGCGTGACGGCGCCCGTCACCGGGTGCACGAAGACCGGCTGGCCGCCTTCTTCTCCGATCTGGAAGGCCGCGAAGCCGGCGCCGCCATAGCCCTCGACCAGCTTGAAGCAGACTTTTTTCCCCATCAGTTGGCGGCACAGCGCTTCCAGGTCGGCCAGGTTGCGCAAGGGGGCGCCGTCGGCGCGCGCGCCGCGCTGGGCATGCAGGAAGCCGATGAACTCGGGCGTGGGCACGCTGGTCAGCTGCAGGATCGCCTTTTCGATCACCTTGTGCTGCGAGCTTTTCTGGTAGCCCGGACGGTTCCAGCGGTCGATGAAGGCGTTGTATTCCTTCTTGTTGAGGTGGTCCCACTTGTCGGCGAACGGCACCGAGGGACGCCACCAGCGCGCCTGCAGGTAATAGCCCGGCCCGATGCCCCGGACCAGGAACAGGGCCGCCATCTCGGCCAGCTGGCGCCAGAACGGCAGGTAGGCCAGGCCGTCCTGCCCCTTGCGTAGACGGGCCCAGGCGCGTCCGATATCTTTCACGACTTGCATTTGAAATCCTATATCACCGGCCTTCCTGACGGGCCGCGACTGGCGGCCCAAACGCTGCGAATGGCGTTCATGCGAAGGTTGACAAGGTATTATGCCATTCCAATACGCAATACCCCGGCACGGCAGGCAGGATCAGAAGTGGTATTCGGCGCGCACCATCGGCGTGCTGGCACGCTGGCCGCGTCCGCCGGTCGTGGCGCGGGTATTGCCGAACTTGTTGTTCCAGAACTGGTATTCGAGGCCCAGGCGCACCCGGTTCTTCGGCTGGCCGAAGTGGGCACTGGCGTCGTACATCAGCGCCATGTCGACATTGGTCTCGGCGCCGGTGCCGTTGCCCACCTCGTCGCGCCCCTTGGCGCCGATGAACAGGCCGTAGCCCTCGAACGAAACGCGCTCGGCCACCGGGAGGGCCCAGTTCAGCGCCAGCGCGGCATGGGTGTCGAACCTGTAGCGGCCGTTCACGTTCGAGATCGGCGGGAAGGCGCCGCTCGGCGCGTTCGATTCGCGCAATACCAGCACGCTCGTATTCAGGAAGCCCGGCACGTCCCACATCAGGGTCGGGCCGGCAACGAGCATGCGCTTCCTCGAGTTGTAGCCGACGTCGTTCTTGGTGTTCCAGTCGAAACCGAAGGTCAGGCCGACGCCTTTCACCGGGCCGTAGCGCATTTCGCTGCCGCGCAGGGCGCCGATATCGAGCGTGTGGCGGTAGACGACATAGGCTTCCTGCGCGCCCTCGTCCTGCGTCAGCGAGGCCGGATCGGTTTCGTCGGACTGCAGCAGGTCGACGTTGAAGAAGTTGCTGCCGTACTTGTAGCCGCTGGCGTGGGTCAGCGCGAAGATATGCTTCTTGATGTGCTCCGGGTTGAACGGTTCGGCAAAGCGGGTGCCGTAGCGCCAGCTGATCGAGGTGTCGCTCCAGTCGGCGGCCCCGGCGGCGGCGCAGGACAAGAGCAGGGTGGCGCCGGCGGCGAGCAGGATTTTGTGGGTCATGTGATCGTCTTCGAGTGAGGTTTCGTGCGTATTGCCGGGGTGGAGGCGCCGGGCTTGCGCGCGACATGCAGCTCGACGCGGTGCGTGCGGCCGTCGTCGGCCAGCGGCACCGTATCGCCGCCGACGTCGACGCCATCGATGCGCAGCGCGGCCGTGTCGCCGGCGCGCACCTCGATGGCATAGGTGGTGGCGCGGTAGCGGTACTGCAGGCGAAAGCCCGGCCACGCGCGCGGCAGCTGCGGCGCCAGCACCAGCTGCTCGCCCACGCGCTCGATGCCGAGCAGCGATTCGACGACCAGCCGGTACATCCATCCGGCCGAGCCAGTGTACCAGCTCCAGCCCCCGCGCCCAACATGGGGAGCGGCCGACATCACGTCGCCGGCCACCACATACGGCTCGAGCCGGTAGCGGGCGCAATCGTCCGCGGTGGCGGCCAGGCGCACCGGATTGAGCATCTCGAACAGCTCCCAGGCGCGCTCGCCCTGCCCCATGCGCGCAAAGGCCATCGCGCCCCACAGCGCCGCGTGCGTCGCCTGGCCGCCGTTCTCGCGCACGCCGGGCGCATAGCCGCGCAGGCTGCCCGGGTTCATGCTGCCGGCCTCGAAGGGCGGGTCGAGCAGCTGGATCAGGCGCGCCTCGGCGTGCACCAGGCGCGCGTCAACCGCCGCCATGGCCTGGGCCGCGCGCTCGGGCGCGGCCGCGCCGGAGAGCACGCTCCAGCTCTGCGAGACCAGGTCGATGCGGCATTCGTCGTTGTCCTTCGAGCCGAGCGGCGTGCCGTCGTCGAACCAGGCGCGCCGGTACCATTCGCCGTCCCAGGCGTGGTGCTCGAGCTGGGTGGTCAGGGCCTGGGCGGCGGCGCGGCAGGTGGTGGCAAACCCGTAATCGGCGCGGCGGCCGGCCAGTTCCGCGAAGCGGCCCAGCACCTCGATCATGAAAAAGCCCAGCCAGACGCTCTCGCCGCGGCCCTTGGCGCCGACCCGGTCGAAGCCATCGTTCCAGTCGCCGCCGCCGATCAGCGGCAGGCCGTGCGCGCCGAAGCGCAGGCTGTGGCGGATCGCGCGCACGCAATGCTGGTACAGGTCGCCGCGCTGCGCCGACACCTTCGGCGCGTCGAAATACGATTCCTCGCCATAGTCGAGCGCGCGCCCTTCCAGGTAGGGCGCCGATTCGCCCAGCACGCCGATGTCGCCGGTGGCGCGGATGTAGCGGCAGGTCGCCAGCGGCAGCCACAGCAGATCGTCCGAGCAGCGCGTGCGCACGCCCTGGTTCGACGGCGGCTGCCACCAGTGCTGCACGTCGCCCTCGACGAACTGGTGCGCCGCGCACAGCAGCAGGTGTTCGCGCAGCAGTTCGGGGCGCGTGTGCACCAGCGCCATCGCATCCTGCAACTGGTCGCGGAAGCCGTACGCCCCACCCGACTGGTAATAGCCGCTGCGCGCCCACATGCGGCAGGCCAGGGTCTGGTACAGCAGCCAGCCATTGGCCAGCACGTCGAGGCTGGGGTCGGGCGTCTCGATGCGCACCGCGCCGAGCGTTTCTTCCCAATACGCGCGCACCTTCTCGAGCGCCGCATCGGCCGCCGCCAGGCCTGCATGGCGCTGTACCAGCCCGGCACCATCGGCGCCCTGCACGCCGAGCATGAACACCAGCGTCTTCTCTTCGCCCGGCGCCAGTTCGAAGGCCACCTGCAAGGCCGCGCACGGATCGAATGCGGCGCCCAGGCGGCCCGCCAGCGCGGCGTGGCGCAATGCCCGGGGCTGGCCGAGATGGCCGCCGCGGCCGATGAATTCGCTGCGGTCGCAGGTAAAGCCGGTGGCCCCGGCGTCGACATGGAAGCAGGCGACGCGCCCTGGGAGATCGCTGTTCCAGCTGGTCCTCGCCAGCAGCGCGCCGGTGGCCGGATCGCGCTCGGTGACCACGTGCGGCGAGCAGGCGGCGCGCGATTCGCCCAGCACCCATTCGACGTAGCCGGTGGCCGACAGACGCCTGCCTGCCTTGCTGTCGTTGCGCACGCGCAGCACCGCGTACTTCAAGGGCGCGTCCAGCGCCACGAAATTCGACAGCGTGGAGTGAATGCCGTGCGCCGCGTGCTCGAAGACGCTGTAGCCGAAGCCGTGGCGGGTCAGGTAGGTGCCGCCGGAGGGCGCCGGCAGCGCGGTCGGCGACCAGAACACGCCGCTCGCTTCGTCGCGCAAATAAAACACTTCGCCGCCGCGGTCGCCCACCGGGTCGTTTTCCCAGGGCGTCAGGCGCAATGCGTGGGCGTTCTCGCTCCAGGTACAGGCTTGGCCGCTTTCCGAGACGACCGAACCGAAGTGCGGACCGGCCAGCACGTTCGACCACGGCGCCGGCGTCGGCCGGCCGGGCGCGATGCGGATGCGGTATTCGCGGCCGTCCGCGCTGAAGCCGCCGATGCCGTTGTCGAGCAGCGGCTCCGGCTCGACCGCCCCGGGTGCGGTTGGCGCGGCGGCTGCGGGCGGCTCCGTCGCCCCGAGCAGCGGCTGCGCCGGGGCCGCCCTGGGGCCGGCGCGCTCGAGCTGCTCGGCCAGGCTGCCGCGTTCGTCCAGCAGCACCACGCGCGCAACCGCTTGCAGCAGCACCCGGTCTTGCTCCGGCACCTGGTCCACCACCTGCACATGGACGCCGCCGGGGCGGTCGAGCAGCCCGGCATCGACCAGCTCGAGCACCTGCGCGTGGATCGAGCGCGGCGCGCCGCCGTCGCCGCACCAGAGCACGAGGTCGGCCGCCAGGCCGCGCGTGCGCCACCACGCATGGGCCTGCAAGAGCTGGCGCGCCAGCGCCAGGTTGGCGGCGTCGAGGACCTGCACCAGCACGATCGGCAGGTCGCCCGAGATCGCATACGGCCACAGGCCCGACTGGCCGCGGGTATTGGCGGCGATCAGGGCCGCGTCGGCGCGCAGCGCGCGCTGCGGGTAGATGACGGCCCCGGCCAGGCGCGCGTAGAGCTGGGCCTCGGCCTCGACGATGTTCGCCGCTTGCAGCATCGACTGGCCATGGGTCCAGGCCTGCTCGAAGGCGCGCTCGGTGGCGGCCCGTTCCCCATACCTGGCGGCGAGGGCGAGCGCCGCGCCGCGTTCCCCGGCCACGCCCAGCAGCAGGTCGACGGTGACTTCCTCGCCGGGCCCGAGGGCGATCACGCGCCGGATCGCCAGCGCCGGGTCGAGCACGCAACCGCAGGCGCCATTGAGCGGCGTGGCCGCCACCAGCGCCTGCGGCAGCGCATTGCGCCCGCCGCGCCCGACAAAATCGGCGCGGCTGGTCTCGAAGGAAGTGTCGGTGACGGCGCCGCCGTGCACCGCCATCGCCGCTACCAGCCAGGGGGTGCGCTCGCCCGCTTCGCGCGGACGGCGCGTGCACAGGATGGCGTTGCAGTCGGCGACGATTTCGGTCTGAACGAACAGCTTGCTGAAGGCGGGGTGCGCGTCGTCGAAGGCCGGCGCGCTCAAGACCGGTTCGGTGTAACTGGTGACCTCGATGCGGCGCGTGCGGTTCGACAGATTGCGCAGGCGGGTGCGGCGCAGCTCGACGTCGTCCTCCACCGCGACCACGAGCTCGGTGAACAGCTCGATGCCGTGGTCGCGCCGCAGCCACTGCGCCCGTCCTTCCGGGAACATGGCCTCGTAATGCTCGGGCTCGGCCAAAGTCGGCTGCCAGGCGCTCGACCAGAGGGCGCCGCTGTCGAGGTCGCGCAGGTAGCAGAACAGGCCCCAGTCGTCGCTGGTCGCATCCAGGCGCCAGCGCGTCAGGGCCAGGTCGTCCAGGCGGCTGTAGCCGGCGCCGTCGCTGGTGACCATCACGTGGTAGCGGCCGTTCGACAGCAGCTGCACCTGCGGCTGGGGCGGGCCGACGCGTGCCACCGTGCGCGTCGGCAGCGCCGCTTCCGGCGCCGTGCCGGGCCGCGCCTCGAGGTCGACGTCGGCGGCCTCGAAGGCGCCCGCCAGCGGTACCGGCTCCTGCAACAGCAGCAGCGCGGCGCGCAATTCCGGGTCGGCCGCGAAACGGCGCTGCATGGGAGCGCCGTGCAGCAGGCAGGACAGCGCCAGCAGCCCCATGGCCTGGTGATCGGAGCGGTGCGCGCGCACCAGCGCATGGCGCTGGCCGCGCGGCAGGCGCGCGCCGGTGTAGTCGATCGCGTCATAAAAGCCGTGGCAACCGCTGAATCCCTCGGCGGCCATGCGTTCGAGATTGGCGCAGGCCGCTTCCGGAGACACCATCAGCGCCAGCAGCGATGCGTGGGGCGCCACCACGAGGTCGTCGCCCAAGCCGCGCGTGACGCCGGTACCGGGCACGCCGAAGGCGCGGTAGCGGTAGCGACCGGCCGCATCGACGCTGTGGTAGCCGGATTCGGACATGCCCCAGGGCAGGCCGCGCTGCGCCGCGTAGTCGATCTGGACGCGCACGATGGCGTGGCAGGTCTCATCGAGCAGCGTGTCGCGGAAGGCCGGCATCACCAGTTGCGGCGCCAGGTAGTCGGCCATGGCGCCGCTGGGCGACAGCAGCAGCTGCGCGTCGCCGACGATGCACAGCTGGCGCTTCAGCGCGAACCAGTGTTCCTGCGGCAGCTGGCCGCGGGCGATGCCGACGAAGCTGGCCAGGCGCGCGCTCGAGGCCAGCGTATCGAGAGTGCCGGGCTCGCGCCGCCTGGCGGCCAGGTCGTATCCGGTGGCGAGCAGGTTGGTATCCGGGTCGCGCAGCACGCCGAAGGCCATGTCCGCGAACTCGCGCGCGCAGGCTGCCAGGGCGTCGATCTCGGCCAGCCTGTCACGGGCCAGGGCGGCGCCCTCTTCCACCATCTGCGCCAGCGCCAGTTCGGCGTCGGTGCCGCCCGGCGCGCGCACCGCGAAAGCGGCCAGCGCGCGCAGCGACGGAATGCGCGTCAGGCTCGCTTCGAACACGTATTCCTGCACCGCGCGCATCCACGGCGCCTGCGCCAGCAAGTCGTCGCGGGCGGCGCGGCAATCGGCATCGAGGCGCATGGCCCAGTCGCGCAGCTGGCCGTCGGCCTCGGGCGGCAGGGTGGCGGTGAGCATGGAGGCCGCGCGCACGGCCGCGCCCAGGCATTCGGCCAGGCCCGGCAAGGTGCCCCCGTTGCGGCACCTTGCCGGCGCCAAGGCGGCGCGGCAGGCGTCGAGCGCCTTGCGCGCCGATGCGGGGGCGGCCTGGGCATGCTCTTCCAGCACCTGCAGCGTGGCACGCAAGCCGTCGAGCGAGCGCGCGTCGGCGATCGGTGCGTCGGCCAGCGCTTCCAGGCCCGTCGCCAGGGTCAGCAAATGGGCGGCCAGGCTGCCGCTGGCGGCAGTGTCGATGCGCGCCGGCTGCAGCGGCGCCAGCGTGCGCGTGTCGTAGCCGGCATGGAAATGGCCGTGCCGGCGATCGAGCAGGGCCATGCTGGCAAAGGCGGCGCGCACCCGCGCCAGCACGGCCGCCTGCGGCACGAAGCCGAAGTCCCAGGCCGTCAAGTTCGCCAGCAGCGACCAGCCGATGTGCGCGGGCGAGGTCGTGTGCGCGGCCATCGCTCCCGGCTGCTCCTGCACGCCGCTCGGCGCCAGCCAGTTGGTGGCGGGGCTGACGGCATCCTCGAAATAAGCCCAGGTGCGGCGCGCCAGCCGGGCCAGGAAGGCCGTCTGGCCAGCGGAGAGATCGGGCGCGGCGCGCTCGAACGGCTGGCTGACCCACCATGCCAGCAGCGGCGAGAGGAACCACAACAGCAGCAGGGGCGCGGCCGCGAACAGGGCGAACGGATGCAGGAAGGTCAGCAGGACGGCCACGACCACGGCCAGCAGGGGGGCGAACCACATGCTGCGCCAGGCCGATTCGACATCGGTACTCGCGCGCACCAGGCTGGACGCCTTCCATTGCAGCAGGTGCTTGCGCGAGACCAGCATGCGCCAGCCGGTGCGGGCGATCGCGTGCAGGCTGTACCAGGCCGCGTGTGGCAGGAAAGCGGTCTGCAGCACGGCCTGGGCCAGGCTGGCGGAGGCGCCATGCCCCCAGTTGGACAAGTGCTGGCGCCACAGCATGGCGTGCGGTTTGTCGGCCAGGGTCACGAGGATATGGATGAACGCCGGCAGGAAGAATACCGACAGCGCAACCGCGCCCCAGAAGGCCGGTCCCGGCAACAGCGCCCAGCACAGCACCAGGTTCGCGGTCAGCGCCGGCGCCACCAGGCTGCGGCGCAGGTTGTCGAACAGCTTCCAGCGCGCCAGCGCCGGCAAGGGATTGGCTTCGCGCCCGCCATCGCGCCCCGGAACGCGCGCGCGCAGCCAGCCGGCCAGCTGCCAGTCGCCGCGGATCCAGCGGTGGCGCCGCGCGACCTCGTCGCTGTAGCGTGCCGGCCAGGCTTCGACCAGCTGGACGTCGCTCAGCACGCCACTGCGCAGGTAGCAGCCTTCGAGCAGGTCGTGCGAGAGCACCGTGTTGTCGGGCAGGCGCTCGCCCAGCACGCGCAGGACGGTGTCGACCTCGTAGATGCCCTTGCCGATGAAGGAGCCTTCGCCGAACAGGTCCTGGTAGAGGTTGGCGGCCAGGCGGGTGTAGGGATCGATGCCGGGCACGCCGCCGCACAGGCGCTCGTAGCGCGAGGCGCGCGCCGAGGGCAGCGAGGTCGTCACGCGCGGCTGCAGCAGGGCGTGGCCCTGGACCACGCGCCGTCCGCCGGCGTCGAGCAGCGGCCGGTTCAGCGGGTGCGCCATGGCCGCCACCATCCGGCGCGCGCTGTCGATGGGCAGCTGGGTATCGGCGTCGAGCGTGATCACATAGCGCACGGCGTCCAAGCCGTCGATATTGCCCTCGACCAGTGCGAAGCGCTCGCGCGCGCCGCCACGCAGGAAGGCGTTCAGGTCGGCAAGCTTGCCGCGCTTGCGCTCGCGTCCCATCCAGACCTGTTCGTGTTCGCTCCACAGGCGCGGACGGTGCAGCAGCAGGAAGGGTTCGATCCGCGCGCCGGGCGCGGCCGGCGCGGCGTCGTCCACGCCGTGGTCGAACGCATGGCGCGCGTTCAAGGCCGCGATCGCCGCGCGTGCCTGTTCCAGCAGTTCGGCGTCGCCGTACTCCGTTTCCTGCGGCGCGTCCGTGAAATCGGTCAGCAGGCAAAAGCGCAACTGCGGGTCGCGGTTGGCCAGGTAGCGCGTCTCGAGTCCCTCGCACAGCGCCGTCACGTTCGCGTGGCTGTCGAGGAGCGCCGGCACGGCGACCAGGGTACGCGCCTCTTGCGCGATGCCGTCGCGGTAATCCATGCGCGGCAGCGGACGCGGCGCGGCCAGGCGCGCGGCCATCAGGTTCGTCAGCGTGATGGCCAGCTCGCTGGCGCCGAACAGCGCCAGCAGGCCGAACCCGGCCAGCAAAGGCATGCCGGCCCCGCCGTGATAGGCGTGCACCAGCAGCGCAGCCGTAATCAGCAGGGTCAGGCTGGCGATGGCGCCGAGATAGGCGACCAAGGGCCGGCGCCGCGCCGCGCGCCGCAGCGCCGGCAGCATTCCCGGCGCTGGTGCGAGCTGCGCGCGCAGCTCGGGCAGTCCGGCACCGACCAGGTAATGGCCGACGTGGCGGGTGCGCGGGTCGCATCCGCCGACGGCGGGCGCGCGCGGCGCCGTCGCCAGAGCGAGGGCGACGGCGGCGACCTCGCCCTCGCTCTGGCCGCACTGGCGCGCCAGGCGCTCGACGGCATGGCGGTAATGGTCGCGGGTGGCGAAATCCATGGCGGCATACACGCCGGCCGGATCGCCCCGCAACGCCTGCTCGACCACGCTCGCGGTCTCGACGAAGCCATGCCAGTCGATGCGTTCCAGCAGGCGCAGGCTGGCCAGGCTGTTGGCGAGCGAGGCGGCGTCGAGCGTCTCGTCGTCGGCGGCGCGCGCCACCAGCGCGGCAATGCTCAGGCCTTCGTCGGCCAGGCGCGTGCCGAACCATGCCAGGGCTTGCTCCAGCGGCGCGCCCTGCCCCGCGATGCGCTGCGCCAGTTCGGCCACGAACGCGGCCGACAGAGGCTGGACGGCGCGCGCCATGTCGGCCACCAGCAGGATCAGGTCGCCGGGGCGGCGCTCGGCGGTGTCGAGCATGCGCGCGCTCCAGTTGGCGGCGCCGGCGCGCTGGCGCAGGCGCGCCTCCAGGCGCACCGCGAGGCGGCGCAGGTTCTCGACCAGCGCCACGCGCAACATGATCGGGACCGCCCACAATTCGCCCAGCGTGAGCGGCGTTTCTTCCTGGTAGGCCGCGATGGAACGCGCCAGGCTGTCGTGCTCGAGCCGGCTGTCGGCATGGGCGACGAGTTCGCGCACCAGGTGGTGCACGCGCGGCTGGCCGGCGGCCGGCCGCGGCGCGGACAGGCACGGCAGTGCGCGGCCGTAGGCGGGCGGCAGATGGCGGCGCGCGGCGCGGACCTGTTCGGCGATCAGGTGGTAATGGTCCAGCAACTGCTCTGCGGCCGGGGGCAGGCGGCCCGTCTTCGCGGCGCGCGTCAGGCCGGCGCAGGCATCGCGAATGATGGCGCCGTTCTCGCGCAGGCGCGCCAGCAGGCAATCGGAGGCGGCGTCGTGCGCGAGGGCGTGGGCGCCGGCCAGGCGCCGGGCGTGGCCGGCCAGCTGCGCGGCATCGAGGCGCGCGGCGCGCAGGGGCGCCGTATCCGCAACGCCGGCGTCGCGAACGGGCGCATGCCCCGCGCGCGGCGCGTCGGCCTTGGTGTGCAATTCTTCGTTCAACGGAGCCTCGATGATGAGCGTGCGAAGGAACGCGTCGCACAGCCAGGGCTATGCTAAAACCTCATCGGGAGAGAGACTGTGCGTTGACGAACGTAGTAGCGGGATGGTTACATCAGGGCGCCAGCAGGGCCAGCCCGCCGGCCAGGTGGCGCACGTTCGCATGGCCCAGCTCCCGGGCGATGCGCGCCGCCTCGGCGCTGCGCTTGCCGCTGCGGCAGAAGAACACCAGCGGGCGCGCCTCCCGGCCCAGCCAGGGGGCGTGCTGCGCCAGGCGCGACAAGGGCAGGCTGTAAGCCGCGCGCCCATGCAGCCTGGGTGCGCCGAGCGCGTGCTCGCAGGCTTCGCGCACATCGATCAGGAGCGCGTCCGGATGCCGGTCGAGGAAGTGGCCCAGTGCCTGGGCATCGAGTTCGCAAGGCGCATGGCACGCCGGTTCGCCGGCCGGGGCCGCCGCGCCGGCGCGCGCGCCCGCCCCCGGCACCGGACAGGCCGCCGGCGGCGGCGCCAGCAGGGCCTGGGCGCAGCGCGCGATGCGCGCGCATGCCGCGTCGATGAAGGCATCGTCCGCGAGCGGGCCGAAGGACATGCGCACCGCATTCGCGCAGCGCGCCGCGGGCAGGCCCATCGCCAGCAGCACATGGCTCGGCGCGGCCTTAGCCGCGGAACAGGCCGCGCCGGCGCTGACGCGCATGCCGGCGGCATCGAACAGGTCGAGCAGCGCCTTGCCTGAGCGGCCCGGCACCGAGAAATTGAGCGTGGTCGGCAGCGCGTGTTCGAAGGGCGCGTTGAATTCGATGCCGGTAAACGCCGCGCGCAGGCTGGCGGCGAGCCGGTCGCGCATGGCGGCAAGCTGGGCACGGTTGCGGAAGGTGGCGCCCTCTTCCAGCGCGCGCAGCACCGCGCCGAGGGCGGCGATGCCGGCCGTGTTTTCGGTGCCCGAGCGCTGGCCGCCTTCCTGGCCGCCGCCGCACATCAGCGCCGTGTAGGGCGCGCCCGCGCGCACCCACAGCATGCCGATCCCTTTCGGGGCGTACAGCTTGTGGCCGGAAAACGGCGCGTAATCGATGCGGCTGCGCTCGAGATCGAGCGCCAGCTTGCCCAGCGCCTGGACGCAGTCGACCATCCACAGCGCGCCGCTGCCGGTGTCTTCCAACACCCCGGCAATGCCGTCCAGGTCGGACACGATGCCGGTCTCGTTGTTGGCCGCCATCGTGCACAGGAAAGCGGTGCGTGGCGCGAGCGCGCGCAGCTGGTCGAGGCAGTGGCGGCCATCGGCGCCGACCGCCAGCGCCTGCAAGGTCAGGCCGGTGCCGAGCAGCGCGTTCCAGTGCGCCAGGCTTTCCGGCACCGCCTTGTGTTCGGTCGCGCCGTACAGCAGCAAGTCGCCGCAGGGCAGCCCGGCCGCGCGCCGTTCGCGCGCGGCGCACAAGGCGGAAAGGACGGCGGTCTGGATGCCTTCGGTGGCACCGCTGGTAAACAGCAGGCGTCCGCTTGCGGCCTTCAGTACGCGCCGGGCGCGGCTGCGTGCGTCGTCGAGCAGCGCGCGGGCGCGCAGGCCGGCCGCGTGGCTGCTGCCGGGATTGCCGAAACACGCGGACAGCGCCGCCTGCGCGGCCGCGACGGCGGCCGGCAGCACGGGCGAAGTGGCATTCGCATCGAGGTAGATTTCAGGGTGCATAATTAATCGCAAAAACTGTAAACAAGCGATCGGATCGTGTTATTGTTTAGCAATATGTTACAAAGACGCGGTGAAATACGTGTACTAAGTAATCTATATAAAACGATCGTTTTAGCATCTTTGTTCTATTAGTGACGAAAAACTAAAATGAATTCACTAGACAAATTTGATTGCGCCATCCTTGCGGCGCTCCAGGCCGATGCGACCCTGTCGATCTCGGGCCTGTCGGACAAGGTCGGCCTCTCCAGCACCCCCTGCTGGAAGCGCGTCAAGCGCCTTGAGGAAGAGGGTTATATCGAAAGCCGCGTCACCATCGTCAACCGCCAGAAGGTGGGCTTGCCGGTCACGGTGTTCGTCAGCGTGCGCACCGCCGAACACGACGAGAAATGGCTGGAGCGCTTCGCCGCCGCCGTCGTCGCCCTGCCCGAAGTGCTGGAATTTCACCGCATGAGCGGCGACGTCGACTACCTGCTGAAGGTCGCCACGACCGACATCGCCGGCTACGACCGCTTCTACAAAAAGCTGATCAAGACCGCGCAGCTGAGCGGCGTCTCCTCGGCCTTCTCGATGGAGCAGATCAAGTGCACGACCGCCCTGCCGCTGGAGCTGATCGCGCACGGCTTGCCTGCCTGAGCCTACTCCACTGCCGCGCTGATTCATGCGATGATGTCGCCCGTTCGTAGTTCGTACGTAGTTCGTATCGTATATAAACGGAGACAGGCTGATGCCATCGACATTCACCACGGCGCCGCTGGCGCGGGCCGCGCTGCTGTGCGCGCTCGGTACACCCCTGGCCGCACTGGCGCAGGAACACAGCGTCAAGATCGGCGTGAGCGGCCCTCTTTCGGGCGCCAACGCCTTTGCCGGCAAGGACAATGAAAACGGCGTGCGCCTGGCCGTCGAAGAACTCAACGCCCAGGACATCAAGGTCGGCGGCAAGACGGTCCGCTTCGCGCTGCAGTCCGAAGACGACGCGGGCGACCCGAAACAGGGCGTGACGGTCGCGCAGAAGCTGGTCGACGGCGGTGTCAAGTTCGTCCTCGGGCCCTACAACTCGGGCGTCGCGATTCCCGCCGCGCGCGTCTACAACGACGCCGGCGTCCTGATGTCCACGGTCGGCACCAATCCGAAGATCACCCAGTCCGGCTACAAGGGCGTCTTGCGCATCGTCGCCAGCGATTCGCAGGTGGGCGGCGCGATGGCCAATTACGCGGCGCGCGAACTGAAAGTGAAGAACGTGGGCGTCATCGACGACCGCACCGCCTTCGGCACGGGCATCGCCACCGAATTCAAGCGCCAGGCGCAAGCGGCCGGCATGAAGGTCGCCGGCCACGAATTCACCAACGACAAGGCGAGCGACTTCTCCGCCATCCTGACCGCGCTGCGCGCGAAAAAGGTCGACGCCATCTTCTTCGGCGGCTATGCGCCGCAAGCGGCGCCCATGGTGCGCCAGATGAAGGCGCTCGGACTGAACGTGCCCCTGCTCGGCGGCGACACCCTGTGCAGCCCGGAGATGGCCAAGCTCGGCGGCGCGGCCGTCGGCGAAAACGTGCGCTGCGCCCAGGCCGGCGCCATCATCGCCAGGCAGCCGGCAGGTCCCGCCTTCCTGGCCAAGTACAAGGAACGCTTCAAGCGCGAACCGGACGTCTACGCGCCCTCGTTCTACGACCAGACCGTGTTCATCGCCCAGGCCATGAAGGCGGCGAACAGCGTCGAACCGCTGAAGGTCGCGCAGCAGCTGCGCACGATGAGCCACCAGGGCGTCGTGGGAACGTACGGCTACGACGACAAGGGCAACCTGAAAAAGACCGCCGTCACCGTCTACACTTTCAAGAACGGCGCGCTGGCGCCACTGGCAAGCTATTAATGGAAATCGATATGACCCGCAATTTCACGCTCGGCGCCCTGGCCGCCGCCGCCCTCCTCGCCTGCGCACCGGCCTTCGCCGCCGACCAGGCCGCGACGCCCGCCACCCAACAGCTCGCGCCGACCGCGCAGGCCGGGAAAAAACTGCATGTCCTGGCCGACGAGTACTACGACGCGCTGGCACGCTTCGACCCGGTATCGGCCAGCGAGAGCGGCGACAACCGCTTCATCGACCAGATCGGCATGTCGATCGCCCCGCTCGAGCGCGCCAGGCAGTTCGCGCGCTATAAAAGTTTCGTCAAGCGCCTGCATGCGATCGGGCGCGCGCAATTGAGCCCGCGCGACCAGACCAGCTACGACATCCTCGACTACGAGCTGGGCATGGCGCTGCGCTTCGAGCCCTTCCCGGAACACTTGCTGCCCTTGAGCCAGATGGACAGCATGCCGGTCACGCTGGCGAACTACGCCAGCGGCGAAGGCGCGCAGCCGCTGGCCACGGTGCAGGACTACCGCGCCTACGCCAGCCGCCTGGCGCAGCTCGGTCCCTGGGTCGACCAGGCAATCGCCAACATGCGCGAAGGGATCAAGCGCGGCATCGTGCACCCGCGCCCGGTCATGACGTCGGCCCTGCCCCAGTTCAAGCAGCTGGTGGCCGGCTCGCCCGAGGCCAGTATCTATTATTCGCCCATCAAGAAATTCCCGGCTGGCTTCTCGGACGCCGACAAGCGCGCGCTGACCACGCTGTACGCGGACGCGATCGGCACCAGGCTCAATCCGGCGCTGGCGCGCCTGGCGGCGTTTATCGAGAAAGACTACCTGCCGGCCACGCGCACCGGCAGCGGCTGGAACGCGCTGCCGAACGGCGCCGCCTGGTACCAGGTACGCGTGGCGAGCCAGACCACGACCGACTTGAAGCCGCAGGCGATCCACGAGATCGGGCAGAAGGAAGTGGCGCGCATCCAGGGAGAGTACGGCCGCATCGGGCCGAAGATGGGGTACACGGGCCCGGCGGCCGGCTTGCCGGCCTGGGTGGCGCAGCAGGCGAAGTTCAAGCCCTTCAAGACGGAGCAGGAAGTCATCGACGTCTACCGCAAGCTCGACGCCGAACTGCGCACCAAGCTGCCCTCGCTGTTCAACCTGATGCCGAAGTCCCCGCTCGACCT
The DNA here is from genome assembly GCF_042656795.1 of Massilia jejuensis. Lineage (NCBI taxonomy): Bacteria > Pseudomonadati > Pseudomonadota > Betaproteobacteria > Burkholderiales > Oxalobacteraceae > Massilia > Massilia jejuensis. The sequence continues at coordinate 75,426 of NZ_JBHSMS010000044.1, forward strand.
GCGCCTCGAGCCTGAACTGAGCCGCGCCACCGCCTCGGACCACTACACGCCACCGGCGGTCGACGGCACCCGCCCCGGCGTGTTCTGGTCGGTCGTGAACGACCCGGCGCAGTACGGCAGCACCGGCATGGTCACGCTCTACCTGCACGAGGGACAGCCGGGCCACCATTTCCACATCGCGCTGGTGCAGGAACTGGGCTTGCCGAACTTCCGCAGGTTCGGCGGCAACAATGCCTTCACCGAAGGCTGGGCGCTGTACGCCGAGACGCTCGGCAAGGACATGGGCCTGTTCGACAAGCCGGAAGACTATTTCGGCCACCTGAACGACGAAATGCTGCGCGCCGCGCGCCTCGTGGTCGACACCGGCATCCACACCAAGGGCTGGACGCGCGCGCAGGCCATTGCCTATTTCAGCGACACGCTTGGCTACAGCGAAGCGGAGTCGCGTGCGCAGATCGAGCGCTACATGGTCTGGCCCGGCCAGGCGCTGGGCTACAAGATCGGTTCCCTGAAGATCATGGAACTGCGCCGCCGCGCGGAAAGCGCGCTGGGACCGAAGTTCAAGCTGCCGGCCTTCCACGACATCGTGCTCGGCGAAGGCACGCTGCCGCTGGCGCTGCTGGAGAAGAAGGTGGATCGCTGGATCGCGGCATCGAAATAAGGGCACGCGTAGCGGCAATGCGCCTGAGCACGCGATGAATATCGATGAGATGTTGAATCCGTTTGCGGATTCCCGACGTATAAGGAGAGGTAACACATCCTCCAACTACCAAGGAATCGCCATGCGCACATTCAAATCGACATTGATCATCGCCGCCATCTTCGCCAGCGGCGCCATCGCCCAGGCCCACGCCGCCGATGTGATGGTGGGCGGCCAGAGCATGCTCGCATCGAAGGACATCGTGGACAACGCCGTCAATTCGGCCGACCACACGACCCTGGTGGCGGCCGTCAAGGCGGCCGGCCTGGTCGACACCCTCAAGGGCAAGGGCCCGTTCACCGTGTTCGCGCCGACCAATGCCGCGTTCAACAAGCTGCCCGCCGGGACCGTCGATACGCTGGTCAAGCCGGAGAACAAAAGCACGCTGACCAACATCCTGACCTACCACGTCGTCCCCGGCAAACATGACTTCAAGGCGCTGAGCGCCGCGATCAAGAAGGCCAAGGGCACGGCGGAACTGGCCACCGCGAACGGCGGCAAACTCAAGTTCATGATGAACGGCATGCACAACATCGCCGTCATGGACGAAAAAGGCCAGACCGCCAACATCAGCACCTATGACGTCTACCAGTCGAACGGCGTCATCAACGTCGTCGACAGCGTCCTGATGCCGAAGTAAGACCGCTCGGATGGGAGGGCCGGCCAGGCTCTCCCGCTTGCATCACTTCTGCGGCGCGATCCGCCACACCACCCCGCCGCCATCGTCGACCACGAGCAGCGCGCCGTCCGCCGCCACTTCCACGGCCGCCGGACGGCCCCACACATCGCGGTCGCCGAGCACCATGCCGGTCATGAAGTCCTGGTACTGCCCGGTCGGCACGCCGTTCTTCATCAGCACGCGCACGACCTTGTAGCCGGTGCGCTTGCCGCGGTTCCAGGAGCCGTGCAGGGCCACGAAGATGTCGCCCTCGTAGGCTGCCGGGAAGGCGAATGTCGCGCCCTTCGGCGCCTGGTAGACGACCATGCCCAGCGGCGCCGAGTGCGGCTGGATCAGGGTGTCGGGCACGATCACCTTCGTTCCGAGGTCGGGCCGGATGCCTTTCAGGCGCGGCTCTTCGTTGGCGCCGATGTAGTACCACGGCCAGCCGTAGAAACCGCCCTTCCTGACGCGCGTGACGTAGTCCGGCGGCAGGTCGTCGCCCAGTTCGTCGCGCTCGTTCACGCTGCAGAACAGGTCGCCCGTGGCCGGGTGGACGAGCATGCCGACGCAGTTGCGCAGGCCGTTGGCGAAGGGACGGCGGTTGCGGCCGTCGACGTCGAAGGCCAGCACGGCGGCGCGCTCGCGCTCCTCGCCCCAGGCGGCGCCGACGCCGTACCTGGCTTCCCATTCCGGCAGCGGCAGCGGCGGGGTGGCGCCGATCCCGGCGGCGATGTTCGTCGCCGAGCCGACCGACAGCAGCATGGTCTTGCCGTCCTTCGAGAACGCGATCGTGCGCGTGACGTGGCCGCCACTGGTGTCGCTGATTTTTTCGATCACGACTTCCGGCTCGCCCTTGGCCTTCAGCTCACCCACGCGGTACGGAAAACGCACCACCGAGTTGACGTTGGCGACATACAGGTATTGCGGATTGGGACCGGCCGGCCACAGGGCCATCCCGTAGGGGCGCGACAGGCCGTTGGCGAAGACGCTGACGGTGTCGGCCTTCTCACCGCCGCGCGAGCGCAGGACCGTGATCTGGCCCTTGGCCGCTTCGGACAGGAAGATGTCGCCATTCGGCGCGCGTAGCGGCAGGCGCGATTTGCCGACATTCTCGGCGTAGATACCGACCTTGAAACCTTTGGGGACGGCGGGCATGGCGCCGTCGGGACGCGCCGCCAGCTTGGGGCCGTTGCCGGCGCTGTCGCTGGCGAAGGGGGCGACCAGGTCGGTCGCCTTGATGTGGTGCATGTCGCCGGGTTTGTCGAGCGTCCAGGCGGCGCCGTCGCTGGCGGCGCCTTTCGCGCCCGGCGTTGCGGCGGACGTGGCCTTGCCGCTTTGCGTGGCCAGGTAGTCGATCACGGCGGCGCGCGCCTTGGCGTCGGCGACGCCGATCGGCATCGCGGTACCCGGGACATCCTTGTTCGGGTCGCGCAGGAAGACGTCGAGTTCCTCCTTTGTCCAGGTCTTGCCGGCGGCGCCGGCCTTGGCCAGGGCGTCGGTGTAGTTGAAGCCGGGGACGGCGGCGGCCTTGCGTCCGATGACGTTGAACAGGCCGGGACCGGCGCGCGCGCCCATGCCGGGATCGGCGGTGTGGCAGCTGGCGCAGTTCTGTTCGAAATAGGTGCGGCCGGCGGGCGTGGCGCAGGCGGCGGCCGCCAGCGCGAAACAGGCGGCAGCGACGGCGGCGTGGATGGTGGTGTGCATGGGGTTCTTTTCCTTGGAGACGCCAGCGCTTACTCGACCATGAACACCGGATAACGGCGCCATTCCGGTTCGCGGTACTTGGCGCAGTTGGCGAAGATAAAATCGAGGACGGCTTCCTGGTTCGCCAGCAGCGCCGGATTGGCGGCCTTCCACGCCGCGAACCCGGCGGCCAGTGCCGGCTCGTCGCGCAGCAGCTGCTCGGCTTCGTCCTCGAACACATAGTCCGAATAGGCTTCCTTCTTTTCCAGCACGCTATTGAAGAAGCCCCAGCGGAAGAAGCTGTCGTGCGCGAGCGGCTCCAGGGTTTCGACGACGTAGCGCGCCTTGTCCTGGTCGAGCGAAACGATCACGTCGCCCGCGCGCAGCTGTACATGGGCGCGGCGTTTGTCGAGCTGCACGTCGTCGTGGAACATGTGGCCTTCGTAGGCGTTCGGGCGCGAGGCGACCGAGACGACGTGGTAGTACGCGACCGCCTGCATGCGCTCTTCGGTGATGCGTTCGAGCTGCACGCCATTGAGTTCCAGGCGCTCGATCGCCTCGCGCCAGGCTTGCGGGACGATATAGGCCTTCGGCGCGGCCACCGTCACGTCCGCCTTGAAACGGTTGTAGTAGGCGATGTCGCGTTCCCACGGGCTCGAACGGTCGTAGTACAGGCGCGTGTAGTCGCCCAGCACGCTCGGCTTGTACTTCGCCTCGTAACCCTTGAAACGGAAGGTGGCCGGGTTCCGCTCGTCCATGACCCAGTGGATCGGCCACTCGGCGCGCGTGCGGCCCGCATCCTTTGCCGCGCGGCGCAGTTGCTGGATCCGGTCCGCGTGCTGCACCGTGAACGCGAGCGCCGACTCGACCAGGGCGCGCATCGACGCGTAGCGGTCGCGGAAAGGCTTGAGCATGTGCGTCTCGGGCATGAAGCCGATCGTGTGGTGCAGGGCCGCGTAGCCGGTCGAGAAGCGCGCCGTTTCCAGGAATTCGGCGATGCCGTGGTCCGGGCTGTCCTTGACCGGATTGACGTAGGGGCAAGTCGGCCAGCCGCGCGCTGCCATGTCGGCGTACAGGGCCGGCAGCATGGTGCCGGTCAGGAAGGCGCCCAGGCCGCTCCCCAGCTTGTCGGCCTGGGTATGGATCAGGGTCATCGTGTACGCATAGTCGGCGCCGTTCGAGGTATGGGTGTCGACCATCACGTCCGGGTCCCAGGCGGTGAACAGCTGGTTGAATACCCGGGCGGCGAGCGTGTCGCACTTGACGAAATCGCGGTTCAGGTCGAGGTGGCGGCTGTTGCCGCGAAAGCCGAACTGCTCCGGGCCATCCTGGTTCACGCGCGAGGTGTCGGCGCGGTTGAGGCTGCCGTCGACGTTGTACAGCGGGACGAACAGGAACACGGTGCGGCCCAGCGCGGCCAGGCGCGCGGGCTCGATGCAGAAGTCGCGCACCAGCGCCATGCAGGCGTCCACCCCTTCCGGCTCGCCCGGATGAATGCCGTTGTTGTTGAAGAAGACCGGCCGGCCGGCCGCCTTGATCGCCTCGACCTCGAACACGCCGTCGCCGCTGACCACGCCCGCGTGGATGGGCACGCCGGCGTCCGAGCTGCCGGCCACGCCGAAGCGCAGCACGTCCGGGTATCGACGGGCGAGTTCCTCGTACCAGGCGATGCAGTCGGCATGCGTGGCAGTCTGGTTCTGGTTGCCCAGTTCGTAGGGCGTCTTCAAGGCGTTCGGCATGGCGATGGCGGTGTAATGAAATGAAGGCGCTACGATACCGCAGAAGCGCCCGCTAGTGGCAGCGCGATGCGCAGCGTCGTGCCGCGTCCGGGCGCCGAACGAACGTCGATCGCGCCGTGCAGCGCGTACACGCGCTCGCGCATGCCGATGCTGCCGATGCCCTCGCCACGCGAGGCCGGATCGAAGCCCTGGCCGTTGTCCTCGACCTCGATGCGCAGCAGGTCCCGTCCGGCGTCGAGCACCAGCGTCATCTCGGCCGCCGTGGCGCCGGCATGCTTCATGATGTTCGACAGCGCTTCCTGCACGATGCGGTAGGCGGAAATCGCCAGCTCGTTGCCGAGCTTGGAGAAATCGCCTTCCGAGTGGAAGGCGAAGCGGCAGTCCGCGCTCTCGTAATGGCGCAGCATCTCTTCCACAGCCCCGTGCAGGCCGGGCATGTCGAGCACCTCGGGACGCAGGCGCCGCACCAGGCGCCGGCCGTTGCCGTACAGGTCGAACGCCAGCTTCGCAATCGCCTGCGCCTTGGCGCGGATCTGCGCGGCTTCCACTCCCGGCGGCGCCTGCGCGGCCAGCGCGCCGATGCTCTGCGCTTCCAGGCGCGCGGCAATCAAGGACGCATTGAGTTCGTCGTGGATCTCGACCGCGATGCTCTTTCGTTCGTCCTCGATGATGCTGTTCACCTTCCGGATCAGCTTTCTCTTGTCGGCGTCGGCGCGCAGCGCGTCGTTGCGCGAGGCGAGCAGGTCGCGCGTGCGCTCGGCCACCTGGACGCGGTGCGCGTACCACGCGTACCAGACGAAGGCGGTGAACAGGAACACCACCGGCAGCATGGCGATGAAGGCGATGCGCAGGCCGATGCTCCAGTCGCGCCAGAAGCGCCAGTTCATGGCCGCGCCACACCTGGCTCGACGTCAACGCGGCGATCGCGACGCAAGCGCAGCGGCGCCTGGCCGCCTGGCGCAGGGCGTCTGGCCCGATGGCGACGACGACCGTCCGCCGGCGCCGGGCCAGTTCGGTGCGCAAGGCGGCGAAGGTCGGCACCAGGCGCTTGTACCCATCCTCGGCGATGCGCGCGGTGAGGCGGCAGTCGTCGCCGGTGACGATCTGGAAGCGGTGGCCCGCGCCCGGCGGCGCGGCCGGCGCGCGCAGTCGTCTCAAGGCTGGATCAGGCCATGCTTGACGGCCAGCTTGGTGATGTGGGCCTGGCGCTCGACGCCCAGCTTTTCCTTGATCGACTGGCTGGTGTTGCTGATGGTCTTGGTCGACAGCTTGCGCTTCCCGGCGATCTCGCCGTTGGTCAGGCCTTCGGCCATCAGCTTGAATATCTCGAGGCCGCGTTCGTCCAGCTGCGACTGCGGCGAGACATCGCCGCGCACCGCGATGCTGGCCAGCCGCTCGGCGATCCGCGGCGGAAAATACAGTTTGCCCGCCTTCGCCTGGCGCACCGCCGCGGCCAGGTCGGCCGGGTAGGCGGCGAGTGCGCCGCAGTGCGGGCACTGCAAGCACCGCAAGCGGACAGGGACCAACGCGGCAACGCGCCGATTCTGGCAGCCAAAAACACATTTATTTCCGGTCGAGTACCTGGCTAGGCTTGGACTACAATGTGGCGCGCACCCACCGTGGGTACCCCGCAGTACGTTCCGATTAACTTCCGCAGTAGGATTCCATGCACAAGATCGTCTCCTCCGTTGTCCTCACCGCCCTCGCCAGCAGCCTGGCGCTGGCCTATCCGGCCCACGCCGCCGCCAACAAGGCGCAAGCCACTGTCCAGGAAGCGCCGTTGCGCGGCTACCTCGCCTTCCTGGCCTCGGACGCCCTCGAGGGCCGCGGCACCGGCCAGCGCGGCGGCGAACTGACCGTCGCCTACCTGGAATCGCAGGCGCTGGCCGCAGGCTTGAAACCGGCGAACGGCAGCAGCTTCCGCCAGGAAGTCAAGATCGCCGGTGTGCGTCCACTGCCGGAAAAAAGCAATGTGGCGATCGTGGCCGGCGGCCAGGCGCTGCCCTTGAACTTCGGCGCCGACTGGGTCTGGGCGCCGGGCGACGTCAAGGCCGAGCACAGCATGGATGCGGAACTGGTCTTCGTCGGCTACGGCATCACCGCGCCGGAAGAAGGCTGGAACGATTTCAAGGGCCTGGACGCGAAGGGCAAGGTGCTGGTCATGCTGGTCAACGACCCGGCCCCCACCGCGGCCGAGCCGAACCGCTTCAACGGCGCCGGCCTCACCTTCTACGGCCGCTGGACCTACAAGCTGCAGGAAGCGGCGCGCCAGGGCGCGGCCGGCGTGCTCCTGATCCATACCGACGCCTCGGCCTCCTACGGCTGGAGCGTGGTGCAGAACAGCTGGGCCGCGGCCGAGCGCTTCCAGCTCGCCGACGCCGACCTCGGATCGAGCATGCAGGGCTGGATGACCGACGCCGCCGCGCGCAAGCTGTTCGCGGCCGCCGGCCAGGATCTCGACAAACTACGCGCCGCCGCCGAAGACAAGGCGTTCAAGCCGGTGGCCCTGAACGCGCGCGTCAAGGGCGAGACCCGCGCCGCGATCCGCACGCTGAGCGAATACAACGTGGCCGGCGTCGTGTCCGGCACCGACCCCAAGCTGAAGGACGAAGTCGTCATCTACACGGCCCATTGGGACCACATGGGCAAGCAGGGAACCGAGGGCGACACCATTTTCAACGGCGCCGTCGACAACGCGTCCGGCACTGCGGCCCTCCTGGTGATGGCGCAGGAAGCGGCGCGCCGTCCCGCCAGGCGCTCGCAGATGTTCCTGTGGGTGGCGGCCGAAGAACAAGGCTTGCTGGGCAGCGCGGCCTACGCGGCCAAGCCCCTGTGGCCGGCGGCGAAAACCGCCGCCAACCTGAACCTGGACAGCCTGAATTTCGTGGGCCAGGCCAAGGACATCGGCGTGCAGGGCAGCGAACGCACGGAGCTGGGCGCGCTGGCGGCGGCCACCGCGAAAGCGATGGGCCTCACGGTGGCGCCGGCCAAACCGGACCTCGCCGGCGGCTACTTCCGCAGCGACCATTTCAGTTTCGCCAAAGCCGGCATCCCGGCGTTTTCGGTGGGCGGCGGCAGCGCCTGGGTCAAGGATGTCGAGGCGAACAACGCCAAGGCCAAGGCCTACCGCGCGCGCTACCACCAGGTGAACGACGAATACGATCCGAACTGGGATTTGACGGGCATGGTGCAGCAGGCGCAGTTCACGCTGAACCTGGGCCGCATGGTGGCCGACGCGCCGAACATGCCGCAATGGAAGGCGGGCGACGCCTTCGGCAAGATCCGCGCCGCCGCCAAGTAAACGGCAGGCTGTGAATGAAAACGCCCGGTCGTCGCGGACCGGGCGTTCCATTGCAGCGAAATATTATTTCATCCAAGTTGCACTGATAAAATTTTATTTCACTCGATAATGCCGCACATGATGCGCGCCCCGCCGCCACCGAGCGGCGCCGGATGATCGGCATGATTGTCGCCACCCGCATGCACCATCAGCGCCTTGCCCTTCACGTCGGCCAGTTTTTTCAGGCGTGGCGCCAGCACCGGGTTATTCGCCGCGCCCGAACCCTCCACGTGCAGCGCCGGCAAGTCGCCGATGTGGCCATCGCCCCACGGCAGGCCGTGCTTCTTGCTCCTGGCCGTATCCAGGTGCCCGCCCGCCGCGCCCGCGGGCACCGCCTTGCCATCCTTCTGGTTCGTGTCGCAGCTGCCGTTCTCGTGCACGTGGAAGCCGTGCACGCCCGCCGCCAGGCCGGTCAGTGCCGGCGTGAACACGAGACCGTATTTCGATTCGCTGACGGTCACGGTGCCGCCCGAGGCGCCGACGCCCGCTTCCGACACCGTGTTCATCGTCGCGCGCAGTTCGGCCGCGTGGGCGGTGGCCGCCGCCCAGGTCGAGCTCAGCACCAGCGCGCAGATCCATTGAGCTTTCATGTCACTCCCTTTCAGTCATCCGGTTATTCAAACGAGAACTACCAACGCGCATGAGTGTAGATCAATCGCAACGATGAGGGAGCCCGGCTGACGCCGGTGCCGTCAATGGCCGCCGCTCAGGCTGGCAAGCGACCTCGCGTGTTCTTCTTCCGCGCTGCGCATCGTGCCGGCCTGGTCCCTCATCGCGAATGCAAAGGTCGCGTCCGCCACGACAAGGGCATCGAAGCTTCCGTTGCCAGTACCCGACATCGACCCAGCGCCCGAATTTCAGCCCGACTTCCTCGCAGTGCACCACCTTGTTAAAACCCGGCCGCGCGCGCCGGCGCAGTTCGGACCTGCGAGGTCGGCGATACGCTGGACCATGCCGGCGGCCGTTGCGGGACGCACGGCTTGTGAAGATGTCATCGCAAAGCAGGCTCGTCAAGTAAGTATTCAATAAGCAACTGTCCACCCTACTAGCGCGCCCTGCCGCACGTGGCTATCGACATGGCTTGGACGAAAAAAAAGGCGCTGTCACCGCTACGTGTAGAAATTGAACTGCTGGGCGCTAGCGAGGTCGAACTGCTATTCG
>NZ_JBHSMS010000045.1:0-52779 GCF_042656795.1 Massilia jejuensis
GCCTCGGGCACGCCGTAGCGCTTCGTCCAGGCATACAGGCTATGGATGCTTACCCCGAGCCGCTGGGCTACCTCGCTCGCTGGGTGCCCACGCTGGGCTACCTGCTTGACTGCTGCAATCTTGAATTCCTCTGTGTACCGCTTGCCGCTCATACCTTCTCCTCGTGCCTTATATTATGGCTCAGGAGTGTCTACAATAGTCGTGGCGATTCAAGGACCAGTCGGGATGAAGTGGTACAACAAGCTGCCTACCACAATCGTGTACAATTACCCGTCGGTCTCCGGCATTGTTGTACCTTTAACTTGCAGCGCCCAGCGCAGTTCAGTCCGTCTTCCCTTGAGACGACATAGCTCTCTTAGCCATTCTTTGGGTGGGTCGCAAACTCGGTCTGGTCCAATGGCCGTCAGGCCATCCTGCAACGTCGTTGTCGCTCGACATCGGACACGATCAACCCCTGAAGTCATCGCAACAAGCGCGGCGTAAACTTACTTCGCTCGCTGAGATCATTGCCGTTCGGTTAGGCTCTGGCACCGAATTGGTTCCTCTAAAGTGAGCCTGACGTAATTAAAAATCTCTACCCACAAATCAGTGTACTAAGCAATTTTTACTCTAAAAATTGTGCGTTCGAAAGACATACCCACGTTTTGGTCTCTCTACGCCTTCAAATTTTAGCTTTTGTACTCGTACAGCTATCTGTACCAACAGTTTTTAGTGGGCATAACCATTTTGATCAACGAGCGCGCAATGGGTGAAAAAGGAGCCGATGAGTCGGCTCCTTTTTTTCGTCTGGATCAGGGACCGCGGCAAGCCTGTTGCGGCTGCCTTACATGTCCACCACCATCTCGAACCCGCCGTAAATCATGCGCTTGCCGTCGAACGGCATGTTCTCCGGCTTCATGAAATCGGCCATGCGCGGATCCTTCATGACCTTGTCGTTGACCTCGTCGCGCTCGGCGCGCGATGCGTAGACGATCCAGGCGAAGATGACGACCTCGCCGTCTTCCAGGTTCACGCTTTGGGGAAAGGACGTGAGCTTGCCGGGCTTTACGTCATCGCTGACGCATTCGCGGTATTCCAGCGCGCCGGACTCGCGCCAGATGGCTGCACATTTCCTGGACATGTCCCAGTAGGCATCGAGCCTGGCCTTGGGAACCGGAATAACGAAACCATCGACATACGCCATGATCGTTCTCCTTTAAATTGATATTGCCGAGACATCGGTGATGACGAGCAATCCCGGTCAAGCCAGCGCCGCCTCGATCGCCGCCACCAGTGCCGGATCGTCCGGCTTCACGTCGGGGGCGAAGCGGGCGAGGACTTGCCCGCTGCGCCCGACCAGGAATTTTTCGAAATTCCACATCACGTCGGTCGGGTTCTTTGGGCTCAGGCCGTGCTGGGCCAGCTTGTCGCCGAAGGTGCTGCCCTCGGCCTGGCGCGCGCGCGGCTGGGCGGCGATGAGTTCGCGGTAGAGCGGGTGGCGCGCCTCGCGGTTGACTTCGACCTTTTCGAACATCGGAAAGCGCACACCGTAGTTGCGCTGGCAGAAATCGGCGATCTCCTCCGCCTGGCCCGGTTCCTGGGCGCCGAAATCGTTGCAGGGAAAGCCCAGCACCACGAGACCGCGCTCCTCGTACTGCTCGAACAGTTTTTCCAGGCCGGCGTATTGCGGCGTGAGGCCGCATTGCGATGCGACGTTGACGATCAGCATGACTTTGCCGCGGTATTCGCCGAGCGTGGCATCCTGGCCTTCGAGGCGGTGCAGCGGGATATCGAACAATGTGCTCATGGGGTCGGTCCTCAGGGTTGCGCAAATTGCTATCCTACCGCGCGCCGCGCGGACACGCTGGCGCCGTGCTTGACGGCGGCGCGGCGCGCGCCGTATAAGCCATGCTGTGAAAGGACAAGCCGCCCGATGATGCAGGAAGACGATGCCGATGCCGGCGCCCGCCAGCGGCGCCATGCGCGCCTGATCGACGGCGTGCGCGAATTCGTCGCCCGCGAACGCGAGGCGGCGCAGGAGCGCTTGCTCGAACTCTGGCGCCAGCCGCTGGCGGACCGGCTGGCGCGGCCTGAGCCAGCGCTTCCTGCGCCTGGAGGCCGGTCCCGAGAAGGGCACGGCCTGGGCCTGGCTCGACGGCGGCGAATCGCGCTTTCGCGAGGGAGACCTGGTCTGCCTGCACGGCGGCGCCCCCCTGGACGCGATGCTGGCGCACGGGGCGGTGTTCGAGACCGAGGAAGAGGGGCGCTGGCTGCTGCGCGTGCGCCACGCCGCCAGGGTGCTCGACGACGCCGCGGGCGCGCCCTGCTATGCCGATCCGGACGATATCGACCTGACCAAATACTACCAGGACGTACTGGACGACATCGGCCAGGCAAACCCGCCCTCGCGCGCGCACCGCTGCCTGATGCCGCTGCTCGACGGGCGCATCAGCAACGAGTTCGATCCGCGCGATTTCGAGGAAGCCGAGCGCATCGCCCTGGATGCGGGCCTGAATCCCGCCCAGGCCGAGGCGGTCGGCAAGATCCTCGGCGCCGAGCAGGTCGCGTGCATCCAGGGACCGCCCGGCACCGGCAAGACGCGCGTGCTGGCGCTGGCGGTGCGCCTGCTGGCCGCGCGCGGCGAGCGGGTGCTGGTGACCTCGCACACCCACATGGCGATCAACAATGCCTTGAACAAGATCGCCGCCCAGGGCGTGCGCGTGGCCAAGATCGGGCGCCTGACCCAGACCCGCAACCTGGCGCCGGGCGTGATGCTGTCCGACAGTTTCGCCGAATGGCATGGCCGTCCGGGCGCGGGCGGCTACGCGATCGGCGCCACGCCCTTCGCCACCTGCGGCAAGGGCCTGGAAAACTGCGAGTTCGATACCGTCGTCTTCGACGAGGCAAGCCAGGTGACGCTGCCGCTGGCCTTGATGGCGATGCGGCGCGCCAGCCGCTTCGTCTTCATCGGCGACCAGAAGCAGTTGCCGCCGGTGCTGCTGGCGCGCTCGATCCTGGACGACATTCCCCATTCCATCTTCGCCAAGCTGACCGCGCACAATGTCGACAGCGTGATGCTGACCGATACCTACCGCCTGAACCGGGAACTGGCCGCCTGGCCCAGCAAGGCCTTTTATGACAACCGCCTGCGCCCGGTCGGGCCGAACCGCGAGCGCAAGCTGCGGCTGCGCCCGCGCGAGGATGGCGACCCGTTCGACGCCATCCTGCGCGACCCGGCCAGCCTGGTCTTCATTCCGACCCTGGACGAGAGCGCGCGCAGCCGCAATCCGGACGACGCGCAACTGGTGGCCAGCCTGTGCTCCGCGGCCGTCGAGGGCGGCCTGGCGCCGGACGAGATCGGCGTCGTCACGCCGTTCCGGGCGCATGGCCGCGCGGTGCGCCAGGCCCTGGCCGGGCGCCTGGGCTGGCACACGGCGCGCGCCATCGTCGCCGACACGGTCGAGCGCATGCAGGGCCAGGAACGCGAAGTGATCATCCTGTCGCTGGCGGCCGGCGAACCGCGGTTCCTGGCGGCGATCGCCGAATTCTTCTTCCAGCCCGAGCGCCTGAACGTGTCGGTGACGCGGGCGATGACGAAGCTGGTCATCATCGGCCCCGAGCTGGGACCCGGGTTCGGCGCGGTGGAAGAACCGATGGCGACCCATCTGGCGCTCTACCGCAGCCTGCTGGCCGCGGCGCGCCGCATCGCTTGCTGACGCGATGGCGCTCTTCATTCCCGAATGGACCCGGGCCAGCGGCCGCCAGCTGCAGCTCAAACGCGTGCTTAACGCGCTGGACGACGCGACGATCGTGCGCACACCCCTGCGCGGGGAGCACGCCGCGCCCGACCTGTTCATCGAACACGGGGAGCGCGGCTGGCTGGCGCTGGCCGTGCTCGACACGCCTTTCGATGCGCTCGACGCGCGCCAGCTCTTCGCCAGCGAAGCGCGCGCCGCCTTCGACCTGCGCCTGGCTGCCTGGCGCACCGCCCTGCCTGCGGCGCTGCCGCTGCTGCTGGTGCTGTGGGCCTGCGGCGAGGAAGAGGCGGCCGCGCTCGCAGGCCAGCTGGACGCGGCCGGCGTGCGCCTGCTCGCGCGCGAACGCTTCCAGGAATGCGGCGCGCCCGGCCTGGCGGCGCTGCAGCAGCCGCTGGCCCCAGGCGAGGAAGATGCGCTGCGCATGCGCTTCTTCCCCGAGTCGGGCATCGCGCTGCCGACCGTGGCGCGCAAGCGCTTCCAGCGCAGCAACGGCGCCAGCCTGGGCGGACTGTTCCTCGATCCGCAGCAGGAGTGGGCCAGCAAGCTCGACCTGGAAATGGCGCTGCCCGCCGAGCAGGCGCAGGCGGCGGCCGACCTGACGGTGCGCCTGGTGAACGGCGTGGCCGGCAGCGGCAAGACCCTCATTGCGCTGAGCCGCGCGCTGCTGCTGGCCGAGATGCATCCGCGCGAACGGGTACTGGTCCTGATCCACAACACGCCGATCGTGGCCGACATCGGCGAACGCCTGCACCGCGCCCGTGGACGCCTGCCGCCCAATCTCGAGATCGCGACCTATTCGGCCTGGATCCACCGCCAGTGGCGGCGGTTGTACGGCGCGCAGCTGGCGATGCCGGCCGACCCGGCGCACCTGCCGCACCGGGTGGCGTCGCTGCGCGCGCGCTGGCCCGAGCTGAAACTGCGCGAAGACCAGCTGATCGAGGAGTTCGATTTCCTCAACGAGATGCTGCTCGCCAGCGAAGCCGAGTACATGGACACCAGCCGCGCCGGCCGCGGCTTTGCGCTGCGCGCGAAAGAGCGGCGCGACATCTGGGCACTGTTCGAGGCGGTGACGAAGGACCTGCGCGGGGAGGGAATGCGCATGTGGAGCGCGGTGGCCTTCGAGGTCTGCCGCGCGCCCGCGCATGGCGCGCTGGAGCGCTACGAACACATCCTGGTCGACGAAGCCCAGTTCTTCGCGCCCTCGTGGTTCCATACCGTGAAACTGGCCTTGCGGCCGCAGGGACGCCTGTTCCTGTGCGCCGACCCGAACCAGGGCTTCATGAAGAGCCGCATGAGCTGGCGCACCGCCGGGCTCGACGTGGCGGGACGCACCAAGAAGCTGCTGCGTTCCTACCGCACCACGCAAGCGATCCTGCACACGGCCGGCACCCTGCTGGCGCGCGCCGTGCAGGCCGATCCCGAGCATGACCTGGCGCCGGATTTCACCGGGATGGAAGAGGGCGCCGCCCCGATCCTGCTGCGCGTCGACACGCCCCAGGACGCGGTCGACCGCGCCGTCAACGAAATCGTCGCGCTGGTGCACGAACGTGGCGTGGCGCTGTCGAGCTTGCTCGTCATCTACGGCAGCGACACGCCCAGGCAACTGCTGTACCGCCGCCTGTGCGGCGCGCTCGGCGCGGACCGGGTGTGGTGGCTGAACAAGGACAAGAAGCGTCCGCCCGCCGGCTACGGCCCCGCTTACCTGCGCCTGGCGAACCTGGAAACGGCCACCGGCCTGGAGGGCGGGGCCGTGTTCCTGCTGGGAATGGAAAGCCTGCTGGCGGCGGGGAGCCTGGAAGCGGGCGGCGCGCGCGAGGCCGATGCGCGCAAGCTGTACATGGCGATGACCCGCGCCAGCCACCGCCTGGTGCTGCTCAGCACCGAGGATGTGCCGGCCGAGGCGCTGCCCCTGTTTCGTTGCGAACCCTGATCATCTGCCGGCGGCGGCATTATCGAGCTCGGTCAGCTGTTTCAGGCGGCGCGCGGTGAGCAGGGCGCGCCAGCCGGAACCCGGCACCTGCGGATGGCGGATCGACCCGTACAGCTCCATCGCATCGCGGTAGGCGAGCCAGGCGCGCTGGGCCTTTTCGACGCCGGTCTTGCGGATCGTGCCCAGGTAGGACGTGCCGGCCGGCCGGTTCAGCATGAACTGGCGATAGGTCGCATTCATCTTTTCTTCCAGGCTCGTGAATTCGGCTTCCGAGAAGCGCGGCGCCTTGCCCGCTTCGGCGTCGAGCACATCGAGCGCGAACTGGTCGAGTTCGGCCGCCTGGACGTCGAGCTGGAGCGAGCGGGGGGCGTTGCCGCTGGCGTCGGTCTCGTAATCGACCCGGTGCTGGGCGAAATAATGCGCCGCCTTGCTCGCCATCTCCAGGCCCAGCTGTTCCTTGGCGTTCCAGCCGCGCGCGAGGGCGGCGAGCTGGGCGGCGCGCGACTTGTCGCGCTGGCGCTCGCGCATGGCCGCGCACTGGCCGCGCATGTCGGCCGCCGCATCGTCGCAGACGTCGATCGGCGCGCGGTCCTCGCCGCTGGCACGGCGCCGCAGGTGCTGGACCCGGCTCTTCATTTCGTCGACCGGACTCTGGATGCTGCACGCGTGTTTCAGCGCCAGGTCGAACTGCGGCGTCATCCCGGCGCCATTCGCATACAGCATCATCAGCACCCCATGTGCTTGGGTGCGCGCCGCGCAGGCATGCACCACCTGCCAGTCGGCCTTGCTGGCCTCGGGCAGGTCCAGGGTCTCGTGATACAGGGCCCCGGCGTTGCAGTGTTTGCCTGCACCAGGCCGGGCCTCGGGCAGCGGGCGCGCCGGCCGTTCGTTCTTGACGCGCAGGCAATGGCGATACCAATCGGTAGCGCGCAGTACCTCGGGCGGCGCGCCATAGACGTTCGGGTAAGGCGCCGCCTGGGCAGCGCCGGCAAGCAAGCCCGCCATTAATAGGGGCAACCTCAGTGTCAACCTCAGTGGCAACCTCAGTGGCAACCTCAGTGGCCAAGTCGCACGCGGCATCGCATTCTCCTAAAAGTTTCCTACTGGAAGCTTTAACGCTACCGTGAGCGCGTGCCGGCGGTGGTGAGATGGCGCAATTTTTTTCGCCACCCGCCCAGCGTTGCAATCGCTTGGGAGAGTCCGCTTAGGGCAACAGGTTTTACATACCGTAACCGGATTATTTCTCTTTTCTAAGGAAAATACAGCGCGACGATACAAGGCTGTAAACAGGCCATATCGCTCTACTAACAGCTTGCTGTTTTGACTGTGAACACGATGCAACGCGGGTAAAATTTTTCCGCTCGACAAACAAAAAACCGCCGCACGTTTGCGTAAAATTGCCGCCGATCACTTCTTGACGCCAGCCAAACAGGTTGGCGTTTGTTTTTCAGACCCCTGTTAGCAGTCAGTTACGAACGGCACAGCAGTCAACAAAGACAGCCGACGAAACGCTTGGACCGGCGAGTGGAGCCCTCGCGGAAAAAGCACGCAGCTCAGGCATATTTACATTTACTCGGAAACAATGCACCCCACCGCTCCTGCTGTTCCCACCCCGGTTTCTTCCTCGCGCATTCCGCTTTTCGACCAGGCGCAACACCATGCCCTCCCCGCCATGTTCGCGCTGTTCGGCGTGATCATGGGTTCCTGGGCCGGCCGCATTCCAGCCCTGGCCGAACGTGTCCAGGTGTCGCACTCGGCCCTATCGATGGTGTTGCTGTGCGGCGGCGCCGGCGCCCTGATGTCATTCCCGGTGTCGTCCTTCCTGATGGGCCGCTTCGGCGCCCGCAAGTCGCTCTTGATCGCCGGCCTGGCGCTGTTGTGCGTGCTGGTCTCGATCGGCATGGCGCCGACCGTACCGCGCCTGATGGCGGCCGTACTCATGCTCGGCATCACCGCCAGCACCTATGACGTGGCCATGAACGCCGCCGCCGCCAGGCGCGAACGACAGGCCGGCAAGTCGGAAATGTCGATGCTGCACGGCCTGGCCTGCGCCGGCGGCCTGGTCGGCGCCACCCTGGGCAGCCTGATGGCCGGCCTCAACATCGCCCCGGCCACCCATTTCGCGATGGTCGCCATCCCGCTGGCCCTGGTGCTCTACGGCGCCTACCAGATGCTCGACATGGACGACGCGGCCGAGCCGGTGGAAAAGAAGACATTCGCGCTGCCGCGCGGCCCGCTGGTCTTGCTCGGTCTGCTGGGCTTCCTCGGCGCGATGTCCGAAGGCAGCATTGCCGACTGGAGCGGCGTGTTCCTCAAGGAGCACTTCAAGGTGGGCGACGGCATGGCGCCCCTGGCCCTGTCCTGCTTCTCGGTCACGATGCTGATCGCGCGCATGGTGGGCGACAAGCTGAAGCACCGTTTCGGTGCCCGGCGCCTGGTCACCTGCGGCGCGTTGCTCTCGGCCGCCGGCCTGTTCTTCGCCGTGCTGTCGCCGAACGCGTATTGCGCCCTGGGCGGTTTCGCGATTGCCGGCCTCGGCCTGGCGCTATTGTTCCCCTTCGTGTTCAGCGCCGCCGGCGCCCAGGGTCCGGTGGCCCTGGCCGGCGTGGCCAGCATGGCCTATAGCGGCACGCTGATGGGCCCGCCGGTGATCGGCGCCATCGCCCACCACGTCGGCATGCAGATGGCGATCGGCTATGTCGGCGGCCTGTCGCTGGTCATTGCGGTCGTTGCCAGCCGCACGCGCCTGCTGAAGTAATCAGGCATCCGACACGCCGGCCGGGGCGGGCGGGGTACTCAGGGCGTTGGGCCAGAGCCGGCGGTGCAGCTCGGCGACCTGTTCCGGCGGCAGGCGCGGCACGCGCTCGGCGGTCAATAAACCGTTTTGTTCGTGCTCGACGTCGGTCAGCTGGGTGTAGCACAGGCCGGCCAGGAAAGGCAGCGAGGCGAGTCCCTCCATCAGCGTGCGGTAGCGCTGCGCCAGTTCGTCCTCGTTGCGCACGTTGCCGTAGTGGTCGTAGAGGCGGTCGCGCCGGCGCTCGGGCTGGTCGGGCGCGAGCAGATAGCCGCCCACCTCGGAAAACACGATCGGCTGGCCGCGGTACTGCGCCCCTTGCAGGAACAGCGCTTTGCCCTTGTGCCAGCCGTATTCGGGCGGCATGCCGGACAGGCGCGTGCTGGCATAGCGTTCCAGCAGCGCCTCGACCGGGTGCGAATAGTCGTGGATGGTGCACACGTCGGTCACATCCGTGTGCTGCCAGCCGTCGTTGTCGATGACGGGGCGCGTGGCGTCGACCAGCCGCGTGCGCGCCACCATCCGTTCGAGGAAATCGTGCTGGTGCGGATGGCGCACGAGTTCCGGAAAACCGAAGCTTTCCACCACCGGCACCCAGGCCACGATCGAAGGGTGGTTGGCATCGCGCATCACCGCGCGCAGCCACTCGATCTCGAGCCGCTCTTCGGATTCCTCGGACCAGGAGCGGGCATTCGGCATCTCTTCCCACACCAGCAGCCCGAGCCGGTCGCACCAGTAGAGCCAGCGTTCGTGCTCGATCTTCTGGTGCTTGCGCACGCCGTTGAACCCGAAGCGCTTGGCCCACAGCACATCCTCGCGCAGCGCCTCGTCGTTCGGGGCGGCCAGCAGGGTGTCGGGCCAGTAGCCCTGGTCGAGCGCCATCAGCAGAAAGATGCGCTGGCCGTTCAGGTGGAACCACCCGTCCTTGAGTTCGATCGAGCGCAAGCCGGTGTACGACTCGACGCTGTCGACCAGCTGGCCGCGGTGCAGCAGGCGCACCCGCAGCTTGTACAGGTGCGGGTCGCCAGGCGACCAGGGGCGCGGGTCGGGAACCTGGGTGCGCAGTTCGATGCAGGCGCTGCGGCTGCTGGTGCGCGCCTGGGCGACCACCTGCTCGGAGTCGAGCTCGTCGAGCACGTCGAGCTCGGCTTCCCAGTCGCTCGACGGCCCATGCAGGTGCACGTTCAGCGCCAGCGTGCCGTCCGGGCGCGATTCGGTAACGCGCAGGTAATCGATGCGCAGCGCCGCCACCGGTTCGAGCCAGACGTTTTGCCAGATCCCGCTGGTGCAGTAGTAATAGATGCGCACCGGGGTGCCGGACGCGGACTGCTTGCCGCGTGGCTGATAGGGATCCTGGCGGTCCTCGACGCGCACCGTGATGCGGTTCGTGCCCGGCTTCAGGTAGGGCGCGATGTCGATCGAGAACGGCACATGGCCGCCGCGGTTGCGGCCCGCCACGCGGCCGTTGACCCAGACGTCGGATCGGTAGTCGACGGCGCCGAAGTTCAGCAGCAGGGCGCCGCTGTCCCAGCCCTCGGGTATCTCGACACTGCGCGTGTACCACATGACTTCGTGGATCTCGCGGCTGCCGATGCCGGACGTCGTGGATTGATAGGGGAAAGGGACCAGGATCCGCCGGGGCAGTTCACGTCCGTCGTACCAGCGCTCGGACAAGCCGGCGTTGGCGTCGTCGAAGGCGAATTCCCACCAGCCGTCGAGGCTGGCCCACTGCTCGCGCACCATCTGCGGACGCGGATAGGGCGTGCTGGGGTTGTCAAAGCTGCGCATGATATGGGTGAAACCAAGTGGGGAAAAGGCTGCGGTCTTGTTTTGCGCTTTGCATAAAGTGTACACCCGAATTTCAAGGAAGTTGCAAGCTGTCGCCGGCATGCGACAGGCAGGTCAAGCCAGGCCGATCGAGCCTGGCGGGCGCTTGCCGTGGTGCCGGTTGCGCACCTACCAATACGGCCACAGTCCCGCCCTGCGCTGCCGGTTCGGGTCGGTGCCGGCCAGCAGCGCGCGCGCATGCTGCAGGACGGCCGCGGTGCGTTGCGCGTCCGGATCCCAGATGCAGCGGTGCCTGTCGCGGTCGAGCGGCGCCCGGCGCGCGATGTCGGCGCGGCTGAAAATGACCACGCTTTGCAGGCGCAGGCCGGCGGCGATGTGCGACACGCCGGTGTCGTTGCACACCAGCAGGCGCGCGTTCTTCATCAGTGCCGCCATGGCGCCGACCGAGACCGGCGCGGCGGCATTGACGGCGCGCGCCAGCATGTGGCTGGCCACTTCGTCGGCCAGTTCGGCCTCGTCGGCCGAGCCGGTCAGGACGACGCCGACGCCGAATTCGGCCGCCAGGCGGTCGGCCACCTCGGCGAAGCGGCGCGGCGGCCAGCGCTTGTCGCGCTTGCGCGCGCCCGGATGGACGCAGATGTAATTGCCGGGCACCAGGCCGGCCGCGATCCCGCTGGCCTCGAGTTCCTGCCGGTCTTCCTGCGCCAGCGGGAATTCGAGGTAGTCGCCGGCCGCGCTGGCGCCCAGGCGTTCGACCAGGCGCAGCAGGCGGTCCGGTTCGGCGCCCACTTCCGCATACGGGAACAGCACCGTGTGCTCGGTCGCGACGGCCTTGCCTTCGCAGTAGCCGGCCATCGCGCGCGCGCCGAAACCGGCCACGATCTCGTTGGAGACGGCGCCGTTGCCGTGCAGTTGCAGCGCCAGCGTGAACTGGCGCGCGCACAGGCCGGCGTAGAAGGGCGTCAATTCCGCCTGGCGCATGTCTTGCTCGGGCAGCAGCGGGTGGCCCGGGAAGGCCACGAAGTCGTCGATGTAGTGGTGGAAACGCCGCGCGAACTGGCTTGCCCATGGCAGGCCGACGAGCGTGATGTGCGCCTTCGGCAGCGCCGCGCGCAGCGCGCGCAGGGCCGGCACGGCGCACAGCATGTCGCCCAGGTGCAGCGCGCGGAAGACGACGACCGACGCGATCTCGAGTCGGTGCAGGAGCGGACGCCGGGACACGGTTTCCTCCATGGGGTCAATGCAGCAGCAGGCGGTCGAGGACGTTGCGGGTGATGCGCTCGACGGTACGGTCGCGCCCGTCGGCCAGCACCTGCGCCCAGTCGGCGGTACCGGCCGAGAACACGGTGCCGCCGCGCTCGAACAGGCCGAGCGTGGCGGCATGCACGCCTTCGCCGGCGGCGTGGCGTGCGCGCGGCGGCAAGGCCTGCCAGCGCGCATCGAGCGGACAGGCTGCCAGCAGCTGGTAGTTGCCCGGCGTGCCGTCGTCGTCGGCCCAGGCCGACAGCAGCGCCGTGCCGCCGGCGCGCTCGAAAGCGTCGAGCGGCGCGCCGTCGCAGGCGTAGCCGGCCAGCGGCGGCCAGGTATCGGCACCGAACGCGTCCCCGCGCCGCAGGCCGGTGCCGGCGAAGACCCAGTGCCCGGGCCGCTGGACGACGAAGCCGCCGGTCTGGCGCGCGCCCTCGCACCAGCTGCCGCCGTGGCGGTGGCTGGCGCCGCCCAGGCCATCCTCCGGCCGTCCCGCGCCGCTCGCCGGCCACCAGTGTTCCAGTGCGCCGCACCGGCCGTCCTGGCGCCAGGCGAGCACGCGGCCGCCATCGGCCAGATGCATGCGCCACCAGCACAGGCGCGCGGCGAACCAGGCCGCGTTGCCGCCGGAGGCAATGAAATCCCCGACCGCGTCGCGCATCGGTCCGGTCCAGCAGGCATCGATCCCGGCCGCCACCAGCAGGCGGTAGCGCAGCGCCAGTGCCGGGTCGGCATGCAGGTCGAGGTCGGTGCAGAACGCGGGCGCATAGCCCTGGCGCGCCAGCCAGCGGATGAAGCGCGCATCCCAGTGGGCGAAGGTCTGGCGCGCGGAGGCGGCGTCGTAGTGATCGGGCGCGCCCCGGGTCGGGCCGCCGATCCCGCCGCCCGGGCGCCGCAGCGAGATGCGCGCGCCGGGCGGATCGTTTGCAGCGGGCGCGTTGCGGTCGTCTCCGCTGGCGTTGTAGGCGTGGTAAGTAGCCAGCGGCAGCTTGTACAGCATGCCGCCGCGGCGTTGCCCGCGCACTACGAACAGGGCAGCGGCCGAGCCGAGCGCGAGCGACAGCGGCAGCTGCCCGTCCCCTTCCTCGAGATGGGCGATGTAGACGGCCGAGGGCCAGTGCGCCGGGATCGCGAATTCGTAGGGCGGCCAGTCCCAGTCCTCGCCGCTGCCGCGTTCCCGCGCGCGTTCTCCCGCCAGCCATGGCGAGCTGTGCATCGCCTGGAAGCCATCGCCCCAGCGGTAGAAATGCACGCGAAAGCGCCGGCTGCCGGTGGCCACGTGCAGCACCAGGCGCTCGCCGGGCAGCACGCTGGCGCGGCCGGGATAGGCGCGGATCATGCGGACGTCTCCGGCGGGGCGCGGTGCATCGTCTGCTCCTGTGGGTGGCGCGGCAATGGGCGATTCAGTCCCTCTTTGAGCAGGATGAGCTGCCCTAAGTTTGCGCATGCCATGCGCGGCTGACGCAGGTCTGGCCGGCCGAAGAATCAGGAAACCTGGACGCGCGATTGCGGTCTGAGGGAAAGTGGCAAGGCCAGCAGTAGTGCCGGTGCGCACCGGCCCGGGTCGCGGTATGATGGACCACCCACGTTCACCGCGACCCGACGATGCTGCACACGCCCCCGACCTTTACGCCGCTGATGGCGCCGCAGGACCATGCCGACCCGCTCGCCTTTATCTTCCACGGCGGGCGCCTGCTGTTGCGCGAACACGATCTCGCCCTGCCCGATGCCGCGCTGCTGGCCACGCTGGGGCTCGACCCGGCCCAGGTCCAGCCGGTGGGTTTGCTCGGCGAGCGCTATTGCCAGGCGGGCTGGACAGAGAACGAGGCCTTGCCGCAAGGGTATGCCTGGCGCAGCCTGCGCTCGCTCCTGTTCGAACTCGACGAAGCGATGCTGGGGCTGGCCGGGCGCGCGGCCCAGATCGCGGAATGGGCGCGCACGCACCGCTATTGCGGCGTCTGTGCCCGGCCGATGGCGCGCGTGGCGCATGAGCGCAGTTTCAAATGCGGCGGGTGCGGGCATCTGGCCTATCCGCGCATCTCGCCGGCGATGATGGTCCTGATCCGCAAGGACGACGCCTTCCTGCTGGCGATGCACGTCGCGTCGCCCGCCAAGCGGTTTACGCCACTGGCGGGCTTCCTGGAAGCGGGCGAGTCGATCGAGGAAGCGGTGCACCGCGAGGTGTACGAGGAGGTAGGACTGCGGGTGACGAACCTGCGCTATTTCGCGAGCCAGTCCTGGCCCTTCCCGCACTCGCTGATGATTGCCTTTACGGCCGATTACGCCGGCGGCGAGATCCGTGTCGATCCGACCGAGATCGCCGAAGCGCGCTGGTTCGGGCCGAACGACGCATGGCCGGAACGCGTGCCGCACATCTCGGTATCGAGCGTTTTGGTCGACGCGCACCGGCCGCCGGGAAGATAAGCCCCGTCAGGCGCCGGCAGCCGGCAGCGCCGGCGCGCCATGCACGTCGCGCGCCGCCGGCACCGCGACCGACGCGACCGGCACCTGCACGCTGTCGTCGGGACGGGTGCCGGTGCTGCGCAACTGTACGGCCCGCTGCAGCAGGTCGAACCAGAACGGCGCGCCGAACAGCGTGGTCGAAGCCGTCACGATCCAGCCTGCCGCCTGCAGGGCGAAAGCGGTGTCGAGCACGGGCGGGAAGCTTTGCCAGCCGATCGGCAACGCCCACAGCTGGCGCAGCATCTGGGCGTCGAGCGCGGCGGGTGCCGCGCCGATGTGGGCCGCCAGCTGCGGCTGCTGCCACAGGGTGCGGAACAGGGCGATGCTGTCGATATTGAACAGGATCGCCAGCAGCAGCGAAATCAGGAACGAGATCAGCAGCTGGCGCCGTTTGTAGCTGCCCGAGAGCCGCTGCATCGCATTGTCGAACCAGCCGCCGATGAGGCGCTGGAAGCGCTCGAGGTCGCCGCCGGCGCGCGCATACAAGCCTTGCAGGGCGCGCCGCACTTGCGGGTCGGCCACGGCATCGATGTCGGCCCCGAGGCGCGCGAAATTGCCCGGCACCTGCTGGATGCTGTCGATCAGCGCGATCGCGAAATACCCCGGCTCGATATAGGATGGGCGGCTGGCCAGGGTGCGTTCGCCTGTCACGCTGCCGTCGCTGTGCGGATTGACCAGCGGATGGGCGTACACCAGCTGCGCCAGCGCGGAAAAGCGCGGGTCGTTGAGCATGCTCTTGATGCCTGCGAGCAGGGTATTGGCACGCAGGCGAAAGGCCGCCGCCAGCGCTTCCTGCACGGTGGCGACGATCAGCGCCACCGTGCCGTAACAAAACGTCAAACCGATTGCCAGTTCCAGTACCGAACTTCCGAACATAGGCCGCCTCCATGGGGTAGGTGTACGGTCCACGCTAGCGCATGGTTACGACGGTAGAGTCTGGTTTGCTCAATAAAGGGGCAGGGTCCGGCTGCATCGCCCCGTTTTCTATATACTGGCGGCAATCGTATTTTTAGGGCTTCCTCCATGTCTTACAAAGAAGAATTCACCGAAAACGACTGGCGCCGCCTGCTCGCCAGCCTGGGTGAAGATCCGGACCGTCCCGGCCTGCACGAAACGCCGGCACGCGTGAGCAAAGCCTGGAAGCACTGGACCTCGGGTTACGGCCAGGATCCGGTCTCCGTGCTCAAGGCATTCGAAGACGGCGCCGAGCAGTACAACGAGCTGATCGTGGTGCGCGGCATCCCCGTCTACAGCCATTGCGAGCACCACCTGGCGCCATTCTTTGGCAAGGCCACCGTCGGCTACCTGCCGAACGGAAAAATCGTCGGCCTGTCGAAGCTGACCCGCCTGGTCGACATCTTTTCCAAGCGCCTGCAGGTGCAGGAGCGCATGACGATGCAAATTGCCAACGCGCTGATGGAAGTGCTGGAACCCAAGGCCGTGGGCGTCGTCGTGAAATGCCGCCACATGTGCATGGAAAGCCGCGGCATCCGCACCCAGGGCGAGGAAACGATCACCTCCTGCATGCTGGGCGAACTGCAGCCGAACCTGGCGCTGCGTACCGAATTCCTGGCCCTGGCACGCGACTGATTCACACGGCCCGGCCACTGCCGGGAACCTGTTCCGGAACTTTCCCCTCAAAGCTAATTTGGGGAGAAACGACATGGCCAGGCCCGCATTCCCCAGCGATATTGGGCGTGAGCAGTTCGAGCTGGTGCGCGACATGCTCGAAGCGGCGCGCCGCAAGACGCGTCCGCGCAAGCATGACCTCTACGACGTCTACTGCGCGGTGCTGTATTTCCTGCACACGGGGGCTGCCTGGCGCAGCCTGCCGCGCGACTTTCCCCCCTGGCGCACCGTGCACGAATATTTCACGCAATGGACCATGCTGCGCAACGGCGAACGCACGCTGCTCGAGCAGACGCTCGACAAGCTGGGGCGGGACGTGGAAATGGCGCGGCTGCACCGCTTGCTGCAACCGCGCTGAGCCTGCGCTGATGCGTTTGCGCGACGCCCCAGCAAAAAGTTCCGCCTCAACGCTTGTTTGAGCTGATCTTTTACAAGCGTACGCAGGCTCGTGGTGCTTTTAGACACAATCTGTTGCGATTTTGAATCGTACGCAGCCAAAAGCTGCGCTACGCTTTGGACATTGTCAATTTTTCATCTTCGCGCCATGTTCGACCACCTGAACCATTTCCTCTTTTCCCTGTTCAATGCCACGCCCGGCCTGGCAGGCTGGCGCCTGCACGCGGCGATCTTCGCGGCCGAATGGGTCATCCTGGTCGTGCCGCTGGGCCTGGTGCTGATGTGGACGAATGGCTTGCCGGGCCAGCGCGAAGCGGCCGTGCGCGCCCTGCTGGCGGCGGTGGCGGCGCTGACGATGAGCAAGCTGATCGGCCTGGCGTGGTTCCATCCGCGCCCCTTCATGGTGCAGATCGGCCAGACCTACCTGGACCATGCGCCGGACAGTTCCTTCCCGAGCGATCACGCGACGAGCATGTTCTCGGTGGCCCTGACGCTGGCCGTTTGCCAGTTGCGCGAGGCGCGCCGCTTCGGCCTGGTACTGCTGGTGCTGGCCATGGCGGTGGCCTGGGCGCGCGTCTTCCTGGGGGTGCACTGGCCGCTCGACATGGTGGCCGCCTTCGTCGTTTCCAGCCTGGCCGCGCTCCTGGTCAATACCCCTGACGGAAAGACGCTGGCGGCGGCGACGGTGGCGCTGATGCAGGCCGTCTACCGCCGCGTGCTGGCGGCGCCGATCGCCCGCGGCTGGCTGCGTGAATAGTCACTGCTGCGGCGTTTCCGGCGCCGCCTGCTCGAACACGAGCTTGTCGTCCTCGTCCAGGTGGAACAGGCCCAGCGGCTCTCCCGTCACCTGTTGCGGCGTTGTCAGTTCGCTGCAGCGATCGGTCTCCACGCGCCAGGCCAGGTCGCCGGCGCGCAGCGTATAGACGTTCTCGCCCGAGGCAAACAGTTCGATTTCCACGTCCGCCATCGGCAGCGCGCCGAGCGCAATGCGGCGCTGGCAATCGGGCATGCGCGAGGCGAGCAGGTCGACCGTCACGTCCTTGCTCCAGAAATACTCCTGCAGCGCGCGCACTGTCAGCGCATGCCGGTTGCCGTCGATGTAATAGGTGGCCGAGGTGTCGACGCAGCCGGCGAGCAGCAGGGGAGCAAGGAGGATGAAGGGGCGCATGCATGGATTCCAGGTGGGGGCGCGGCCCTTGCCGCGCCGGAGGGAGTATAGAACGCGGCTTTCCAGCCGTGCAACTGGTCGATCACGGCCGTGCCGTCGCTTTCGGCTGCAGCGTGGGGATCGTCGCCAGCGCGGCCGGCAAGTCGAATTCGTGCTCGGGAGCGAGCTTGCGCAGGGTCTCGATCGGCGTATAGCCCCAGTGCACGGCGGCGAAGGCGATGCCGGCACGGCGTGCGGCCTCGGCGTCGAGCGTCTGGTCGCCGATGTAGAGCGCCGCGCCGGGCGCGACGGCGGCGCGTTTGACGACCTTGCGGATGCGCGCGGTCTTGCCGAAGACCGACATGCCGCATTCGTACTGGCTGATCAGGGACGACAGTTCCGGCCCCAGCACCCGGCGCACGTTGTCCTCGGCATTCGAGGAGACGATGGTCAGGTCGACCGAGTTGCGCACCAGTTCGCGCAGCGCGTGCTCGACTTGCGGGAACAGGTGCACCTGGCCGGCATTCTCGCGCATCAGCGCCTTGAAACTGGCGGCCGCCAGCGGCAGCTTCCAGGCCGGCAGGCCGACGTGCTTCATCATCTCGCGCGTATTGTAGTGGCGCAGGCGCTCGACCTGGGCCAGGTCGATGCGGCGAAAGCCGTGCTCGTCGGCGATGCGGTTGAAGACGCTCAGGAAGAACGGGAACGAGTCGGCCAGCGTCCCGTCGAAGTCGAAGATGGCGAGACGGTAGCGCATCACGCCTGCCCGACGCGCTCCGGCACCACGAACGCCAGGCTCTCTTCGAACGAGCGCAGCACCATGTCGACATGCTCCTGCACCACCGCCTGGTCGGCCGCCGCCTCGCCGAAGGGCAGGCGGATCGTCACGAGCAAGGCGTTCGGCAAGCCCGCGCGCAGCTCGTCGGCCACGCGCTGCCAGTGCGCCAGCGTCGATTCGGCCGGATAGATCAGGAACACGGTCGAGATCAGGTCGGCCTTGTCCGGTCCCGGATTGTCCTGGCCGGCGCCGATGACGACGCTGCGCGCGTCGACGTCGAGTTCGCGCAGGGCACGCACGAGCAGTTCGGTCAGCAGGTCGTCGCGCTCGGAACCCAGGCCGGCGCACAGCACGATCGAGTGCGCGGGCACGTCGAGCGAACCCTGCCAGCGGCCGAGGCGCGCCTCGCGCATCTTGCGCAGGTGGGCGCCGACATTCGCGTCGAGCAGCGATACGCGCCCGCGCTTGCGGCGGTTGCGGTTCGGCGCATTCGAGACCGGCGTGAGCGTCGCGGCGACGTCGGCGATGGTGGTGCGGACATGGGCCGCCTGCGCGCTTTCGAGCTGGCCGGTGCGCTGTTCGGCGGCGGCCATCGAGATCCCCGGCAGCAGGATCTGGTCGCAATAGCGCGCGAAGCTGTGGCGGTCGAGATAGGCGCGCGCATCGGCAATGATACTGTGCGTCTCGCCGGCCAGCACGCGCTGGTAGAAGCGCTGCGCCACGTTCACGTTCGGCACGTCGCCCAGCAGGATCGTCACCGGTTCCAGCGCGCGCACATGGCGCCCGGCCACCACCAGGCACAGCGTCAAGGGCGTCGACAGCAGCAGCCCGACCGGCCCCCACATCGCGCCCCAGAACAGGGCCGAGACGATCACCGCCAGCGGCGACAGGCCCGAGCTGTGGCCATATACTTTCGGCTCGACCACGTGCGCCACGACCAGTTCGAGCGCCACGAACAGCGCCAGGCAGGACAGTGCCATCGTCCAGCCCGGATCGATGGCGGCCACGAAAATGGCGATCAGCACGCCCGCCACCAGGATGCCGAGATAGGGCACGAAGCGCAGCAGGCCCGACAGCGCGCCCCAGAGCGCCGCATGCGGCACGCCGAAGGCCCACAGCAGGACACCCACCATCGCGCCGAAGGTCAGGTTGACGGCGAACTGCGACAGGAAGAAGCGCGACACGCCGCGCGTCGCATCCGACAGGGCCCGTACGGTGCGGCTGATCTCGGCCTGGCCAGCCAGGCGGATCACGCGGTCGCGCAGGGATTCGTGTTCGAGCAGGATGAAGATCAGGAGCACCAGCACCAGGCCGGTTTCGCCGATCGGGCCCCAGGCCAGCGCGAACAGGCGCGCCAGGGTGTCGCGCGTGGTGGCGCGCGGCGCGCGGATCTCGACCGGCAGCGGTTGATTGGCGCTGGTGGTGAGCGTGCCGCGCCGCACCGTGACGGGCGGCGGCGGCGGCAGGGGCGATTGCATCGCGACGGCGCTCAGTTCCGCTTCCAGGCGCGCGAACGGACGCTCGGTGATCTCGCGCACGCGTTCGATCTTCGAGCGGATCGCGGCCCGGTATTCCGGCAGGTCGCGCGTGACAGCCACCAGCTGGAAGGCCAGGATGGTGCCGACCCCGATCACGCAGGTTCCGGCCAGCAGCACCGAAACCAGCGTGGCCGGCAGGCGCGGCAGGCCGACGCGGCGCAGCGCGCGGATCAGCGGCGCCAGCACCAGGCTCAGGATGGTCGCCAGCGCCAGCGGTTCGAGCACGTCGCGGCCGAAGTAGAGCAGGCCCAGGACGCAGGTGGCGGTGACGACCGAACCGGCGGTCAGGTTATTGAACAGGCTTGAATCGCGCATCGGGAACGAATTGACTCCGGCAGTGCTGCTGCATGGGGGCGGTCACGGACTGGTGCGGCGCAGGGCGAAACGCCGGCGCCAGCAGTCTAGCATCATTGTCAACCCGGCAGTTTGGCGCAGCTTTTTCCGCGCCGGGCGGCCACCTTGCGCGCGCGCACTTCAACCGTGTGTTTGCTTCCCGTGATCGGCCTTACAATCTTGCCATCTTCATCATCTGCGAAGCGTCGATCCATGGCCCAAATCCATCCTGCCGGCTGGCGCGAGATGTCCGTCACCGGAAATGCCGCCCGCGAGATCGAAACGCTGGCCCTGCTCGACCAGCGCCTTTCCGACGCGCCCTACCACATCTACCACGGCGTGCACTGGACCAATGTCGAAAACGGCTATTCGGTCTACGGCGACGTCGACTTCATCATCGTCGCCCCCAACGGGCGCATGCTCCTGATCGAGCAGGTCGCGGGCTTGCTCAACGAAACCGAGGACGGCCTGCTGAAGAATTTCCAGGGTAAGCCTCGCAAGATCCGCGCCCACATCCTGCACACCATCGAGGGGCTCACGCGGCGCTACAACGGCGCGCTGTCGATCGATTACCTGCTCTACTGCCCCGACTACACGGTGCGCGACCCGAACCTGGCCGGGATCGACCCGCGCCACATCGTCGACGCCGCCAGCAAGGGGCGCCTGGGCAGGATCATCCGCGAGGCGCTGCCGGTCACCGACAAGACCGACGAGTTCGACAAGGTGGCGCGCTTCCTCGGCGACACCCTCAGCCTGCGGCCCGATCCCAGTTCGATGATCGGCTCGGCCACCAGAATGGTCACGCGCCTCTCCGGCGGCCTGGCCACCTGGGCGCGCCGCCTCGACTTCGCCCCGTTCCGCCTGCGCGTGGTCGGCACCGCCGGCAGCGGCAAGACGCAGCTGGCGCTGGCCGAATACACGGCCGCCATCGACGCCGGGCTGCGCCCCTTGTACGTCTGCTTCAACCGGCCGCTGGCCGACCATATCGAACGCCTGGTGCCGCCCGGCGGGCGCGTCTCGACCTTCCACATGCTGTGCGACGCCTGGATGCGGGCCCGCGACGTGACGCCCGATTATTCCTCGCCCGAGGTCTGGAACGACATCGAAACGGCGCTGTCCGAGGTGAACCTGCCCGAGACCTGGCAGTACGACGTGCTGATCGTCGACGAAGGCCAGGATTTTTCCACCGCCTGGCGCGACATCGTGCTCGGCATGGTCAAGCCGGGCGGGCGCGCGATCTGGCTCGAGGACCCGGACCAGAACCTGTACGGCCGCCAGATGGTGCCCTTGCCCGGCTGGGTCAAGCTGCATTCGGACACCAATTACCGCAGCCCGCGCCAGATCGTGCAGATGCTCAAATCGATCGGCGCCGCGCGCGAGCCGGTCGAAGCGGGCAGCCCCTTCAAGGGCGGCGACATCGAGGAGCTGACCTATCCGGAAGGCGATACCGAGGCCATGCTGGCCCAGACCCGGCGCGCGGTGACCTCGTGTCTTGCCGCCGGCTTCGGGCGTCACGACATCGCGCTGTGTTCGTTCCGCGGCCGTGAAAAATCGGCCATCCTGAACCTCGATAAACTGAGCGACGCGCACACGCTGCGTTCGTTCACCGGGGCCTACGACCTGTTCGGCAATCCGGTGTTCCGCGAAGGGGGGCTCTTGGCCGAGTCGGTCTACCGCTTCAAGGGCCAGTCGGCGCCGGCCCTGATTTTTACCGAGATCGATTTCGAGGAAATGACGGAGACGGTGCTGCGCAAACTCTTCGTCGGCATGACCCGGGCCCGCTTGAAACTGGTGCTGGTGATGAGCGACCGCGCCTCGCTCCAGCTGCTCGACCGCATGTAGCGCCTCAGATCCCGGCCGCGTCGTCCAGCGCATTCAACGCCGATGTCGCCAGCGGATCGCACTTCGCCACGCGCACGCGGTTGCGCCCGCTGTGCTTGGCTTCGTACAGCGCCAGGTCGGCCGCATGCACCAGCGCCTGCACGCTGGCGCCGTGTTCCGGATACGAGGCGACCCCGATCGAGGCCGTCGCGCCGATCGGCTGGCCCTGGTGCAGCACGTCGTTGGCGGCGATCGCCAGGCGCAGGGTTTCGGCGCGCTTGATCGCGTTCTCGATGCCGCATTCGGGCAGCAGCACCACCATCTCTTCGCCGCCCATGCGGCAGGCCACGTCGCCCGAGCGGATGTTCTCGCGCAGCGTCAGCGCCACCTTGCGCAGGATGGCGTCGCCGGCCTCGTGGCCGAAGGTGTCGTTGATGCGCTTGAAGTGGTCCAGGTCGAGCACCAGCACCGACAGGGGCGCGCCGTTCCTGCTCGACCGGGCGAGCTCGCGTTTCAGGACTTCATCCATGTAGCGCCGGTTGTACAGCTGGGTCAGCGGGTCGATGATCGACTGCTGGCGAAGTGAGACACGTAGTCTCACATTGCTCAGGGCCAGGCCAAGCTGCTCGGCGAGCTGGCCGATCCAGGCGCGCTGGTCCTCGGCACCGTGCACCAGGCCGCCTCCGGTGACGGTGAGGCAACCGATCACGTCGCCCTGCGTGACCAGCGGCAGGCACAGGCGGTCCATTTCGGGGTTCTGTAGATGGCGGCAGGCCAGGCCGCCGTCGCCGCCGCCGGATGCGTGCGGGCTGCCGCGCCGCAGCGCCCAGCAGTCGAGCGCCTCGATGATGTCCGGCTCGCCCTCGACATCGCCCCATCCCGCCTTGCGCTCGAGGATGTCGCGCGAATTGTTGTACAGGTACAGGCTGCCCGACAGGTTAGGCAGCAGGCGCGGCAGGTAGCTGGCGATCACGCCGGCCGATTCGTCGGTCGACTCGGCCAGCTCCAGCGAGTGCATCAGCTCGGCGCTGCGGAACAACAGGTCGTTCTGCAGCGTGATCCGCTCGGTGGTCAACTGGGCCTGGCCGGCGGCGGCCTTGGCCTTGCGCTCGGCCTCGTCGCGCTGGCGCAGCACGCGCGCGGCGGCGGCCAGCACCGCGGCCAGGAACAGGATGTTGGTGATCGTCGCCACCAGGCTGGCGGTGGCGGCCGAATCGGAGGTCGCCAGCAGCTGGTCGCCGAGGTCGGCGCGCGCCTGCGCATAGATGCCGAGCTCCTTGCCGATCAGCTCGCGCAGCAGGTCCATTTGCACCTTGCCGGTCCCGAGCGTGATGTAGGCTGCCGCCTGCGCCACGCCCTGGCGGCGGCGCAACTCGACGGTGCGCGCCACGGTCTGCATCTTGGCCGCCGTCGCCCGTTCGATGGCCACCGCGCGCGCCAGCTCGTTCGCGCCTTTCATCTCCTTGCGCAGCGCTTCCTGGGTAGCGGGAATGGCGAGCACGGCCGCGTGGTAGGGATCGAGGAAGCCCTCGTTACCCGTAATGACGAAACCGCGCTGCGCCGTCTCGGCATTGAGCAGCAATTCGAGCAGGGTCAGTTGCAGGCGCTCGACATTCGAAGCGCTGCGCAGCTCCGACATCACGGTCGTCACCTGGCGGTTGACGATCATCGGCAGCGCCGCCACGGTCGACATGACGAGGATGATCGCACCGGCGGCGATTTTGATCTTGGTTTCAAATTTCATGCGGATGACCGGTGGTAGGACGTGGACACTCCATCCCGCATCGTGATACTTGCGACAAGGAAAGAAAATCCTAAGGTGGGTAGGTTACCATAGGCAACGATCAGCCATTTCTCTTCTCTTCCGCAACCTTGCGCGCCTGACATCTTTCTGTTGCGTGCTGACAATTCGGCAGGCTCGGTTATGATGGCGCCTGGTCGACAATATCCACGGCAGTCTTCGCTTCGGTAGGGTCGCAAGCATATTCAAGATATTGTTCGGACGTACATGGCAGCAGGTAGTCGCGCGGCGCCCGCAATAGCCGGGGCGCAGCAAACACAATTCGGTCTCATCAATGTATTGAAGGGAGGCGCCGCGCAGCTGATCGTGCTGCACCATCTCGCCTTCTACGGTCCGATGGCGGACCACGCCCGCGCCTTGCTGCCGGCGCTGTTCAACTGGCTCGCCGGCGACGCCCGCATCGCCGTCCAGCTCTTCCTCGTCATCGGCGGTTTTCTCGCTGCCAAATCGCTGGCGCCGGCCGGTCTCGCCGGCACGGGCAACCCGCTGGGCACGATGTGGCGGCGCTATGCGAAGCTGGCGCCGCCCTTTGTCGTCGCGACGCTGCTCGCGGCCGCAGCCTCCTGCGTTGCATCGCTGTGGATGACGCACGACTCGATCTCCGCCGCCCCGACCCTCTCCCAGCTGTCCGCGCACGTACTCCTACTGCACAGCGTCCTCGGCTACGAATCCCTGTCCGCCGGTGCCTGGTATGTCGCCATCGATTTCCAGCTGTATGCGGGGACGGTGCTGCTGCTGTGGCTGTGCGGGCGCTTCTCCGGCGGCGTCGACCGGCCCTGGCTGGCGCCGGCCGTGGTGGTGACTGCCGTCGTCTCGTCGCTGTTCTACTTCAACCGCGATGCGAACTGGGATGTGTGGGCGCCGTATTTCTTCGGCAGCTATGGGCTCGGCATGCTGGCCTGGTGGGCGGGCGATCCGGCGCGCCGGCCGCGCGCGGTGGCGCTGCTGTTGCTGATGATGGCGGTGCCGGCCCTGGCGGCGCTGATGCTCGATTTTCGCAGCCGCATCGCGGTGGCGCTCAGTGTGGCGTGCGTGTTGATGTTGCTGGGAAGGGTAAGGATGCGCCCAGCGGCCGGGTGGGCGGTGGCGAACTGGCTGGGGAAGAATTCATATTCGATTTTCCTCGTGCATTTTCCGGTGTGCCTGGTGGTGAATGCGGTGTTCGTGCGGTTCGTGCCGGTGCAGGCGGCGTGGCAGGGGGGTGGGATCGTGCTTGCGTGGGCAGCAAGCCTGGCGGCCGGGGCGGCGTTCTGCAAGTGGGTCGAGGCGCCGCTCGGGCGGATAACGGGGACACGTCGCGGTGCGCGGTCCGTACGGTCGTTCAAAGGGCGGGCACCCAGCAACGTCGTAGCGCGTTGATGCATCGGTCCGCGCATCGATCGGCCCGCGCACCTCGCGCTGTAGCCGCGGAGTTTTCGTATAACCAGAGTTTGAGTTCTTCACTGTCATGCGCATGATGCCAGGGTGTGCGCCCTGAATCCGGATAAGCGCGGTGTTCGATACGCACAGGGATATCTTTCGACCTAGCAACGTTCATTTGGTAGCATCTCGCCATGAACGCTACCCACGAACTCACCCCACCCCGCATTCGCCGCCGCCAAACCCTGGCCCTCGTCCTTCTCGTCCTTACCGGCGTCATCAACTACCTCGACCGCGCGACGCTCGCGGTGGCCAACGAGTTCATTCGCGCAGACCTCGGCCTCTCGCTCGGCCAGATGGGCCTGCTGCTGTCGGCCTTTTCCTGGAGCTACGCCCTCTGCCAACTGCCGGTTGGCGCGTTGGTCGACAAGATCGGCCCGCGCTGGCTGCTCGGCATGGGGCTGGTGGTCTGGTCGCTGGCACAGGCGGCGGGCGGGCTGGTCTCGACCTTCGGCTGGTTCGTGATCGCGCGCATCGTGCTCGGGATCGGCGAGGCGCCGCAGTTTCCGGCGGCGGCGCGGGTCGTCAGCAACTGGTTTCCGCTGCGCGCGCGCGGCACGCCGACCGGCGTCTACAACTCGGCCTCGCCCCTGGGCGTCGCGCTCGCGCCTTTGCTCTTGTCGCCCCTGATCGCCGCCACGAGCTGGCACTGGGCCTTCTTCGTGACCGGTGCGATGGGCCTGGTGGCGGCGGTAATCTGGGTCGCCCTGTACCGCGACCCGGTGCGCAGCCGGATGTCCGAGGCCGAGATCGCCTACCTTGACGCGGGCCAGGCCGCCGAGGCAGTGCCTGCGACGAGTTTCGCATCCTGGCGCGCGCTGTTCCGGCACCGCGCCACCTGGGGCATGCTGTTCGGCTTTTCCGGCTCGGTCTATCTGAATTGGGTGTATCTGACCTGGCTGCCGGGTTACCTGCGTACCGAGCGCCAGATGGATATCGCCTACGCCGGGCTGGCCGCTTCGGTTCCCTTCGCTTGCGGCTTCGCCGGCGCCCTGATCGCAGGCTGGGCCTCGGATCGCGTCGCCCGCAATGCGACGTCGCCGCTGGCCGGCCGGCGCACGGCGGTGGTAGTGGCCATACTGGGCATGGTGGCGTTCACGATTCCGGCGGCACTGGTGGAGAGCAATACGGTCGCCATTGCCTGCATCTCGATCGTGATCTTCCTCGCCAATGCCGCTTCGGCCTGTTCCTGGTCGCTCGTCACCGTGGTGGCGCCGCGCAGCCGCATTGCCTCGCTGGGCGCGATCCAGAACTTCGGCGGCTTTATCGGCGGTGCGCTCGCGCCGATTCTCACCGGATTCATTGCGCAGAGCTGGTCCTTCGTGCCGGCGTTGCTCACCGGCGCCGGCATCGCTTTCGTCGGTGCGATGGCCTATCAGTTCCTGGTGGTGCGCTCGATTCCTGAACAGGACAGCTGAAAAACAAGCCAACCGTTAAAAAGCTTGGCTTTTTCATTAGCGACGGGCGATCAAACGTCGATATTCCCCGCCTGCAGCGCATTCGACTCAATAAAGTTCCTGCGCGGCTCGACCTCGTCGCCCATCAGCGTGGTAAAAATCTGGTCCGCCGCGATCGCGTCTTCGATCTGCACGCGCAGCAGGCGGCGCACTTTCGGGTCCATCGTGGTTTCCCAGAGCTGTTCCGGATTCATTTCTCCCAACCCCTTGTAACGCTGCTTCGACACGCCGCGTTCGGCTTCTTCGCGCAGCCAGATCATCGCTTCGTGGAATTCGCGCACGGCAAACTCCTTCATCTTCTCGCCTTCGCCGCGGCGCATGATGGCGCCTTCGCCCATCAGGCCCTGGAAGGTGGCGGCGGCATTGGCCAGCACGGCGTAGTCGTTGCTGAGCACGAAGTCGGCGTCGATCGAGGTCACGTAGACGTTCCCGTGGCGCATGCGCTCGATGCGCAGCGAATGCTTTTCGCTGATCTCGTCCGAACGCACGACCACGCGCACGGCCGGATCGTTGATGGCCGCTTCCATCGCCTTGGCCGAGACCTCGGCCGCTTCCAGGGTCGCCATGTCGAGCGTGATGCCGCTCATGATCGCGGTCAGCGCGGCGCGGTCGATCACGCGCGTCAAGCGCATCATGATGGCGTTGGCCAGGTTGTACTGGCGCACCAGTTCGGCCAGGGCGTCGCCGTTGATCGGCTCGGCGCCTTCGCGCGGCACCAGCGAGGCGCCGTTGAGCGCCACCATCATCATGTAGCTCGCTTCCTCGACGTCGTCTTTCAGGTAACGCTCGTCGCGGCCGGCTTTCACCTTGTACAGCGGCGGCTGGGCGATATAGATATGGCCGCGCTCGACCAGTTGCGGCATCTGGCGGTAGAACAGCGTCAGCAGCAGGGTGCGGATGTGGGCGCCGTCGACGTCGGCGTCGGTCATGATGATGATGCGGTGGTAACGCAGTTTATCGACGTTGAATTCGTCCGGGCCGATCGAGGTGCCGAGGGTGGCGATCAGGGTCGTGATCTGTTCCGACGACAGCATTTTCTCGAAGCGCGCCTTTTCCACGTTCAGCACCTTGCCGCGCAGCGGCAAGATGGCCTGGAACTTGCGGTCGCGGCCCTGTTTCGCCGAGCCGCCTGCCGAGTCACCCTCGACGATATACAGTTCGGCCAGCGCCGGGTCGCGTTCCTGGCAGTCGGCCAGTTTCGAGGACAAACCCAGGCCGTCCATGACACCCTTGCGGCGCGTCAGGTCGCGCGCCTTGCGCGCCGCTTCCCGCGCACGGGCCGCTTCCACGATCTTGCCGCAGATGATTTTTGCGTCGTTCGGCTTTTCGTTCAGGAAGTCGGTCAGGGTCTTGGCGACGATTTCCTCGACCGGGCCGCGCACTTCCGACGACACCAGCTTGTCCTTGGTCTGCGACGAGAATTTCGGTTCCGGCACTTTCACCGACAGCACGCAGGTGAGACCCTCGCGCATGTCGTCGCCCGAGATTTCGACCTTCGCCTTCTTGGCGAAATCGTGCTCGTCGATGTATTTGTTGATCACGCGCGTCATTGCCGCGCGCAGGCCGGTCAGGTGGGTGCCGCCATCGCGCTGCGGAATGTTATTGGTAAAACACAGCACCTGCTCGTTGTAGGCGTCGTTCCACTGCATCGACACGTCCACCGAGATATTCGTGTTCTGGTCCGACTGGCGCTCGCCCGTGGCCTGGAACACGGTCGGGTGCAGGACGCTCTTGGTCTTGTTGATGTATTCGACGAAGCCGCGGGTGCCGCCCTCGAAGGCGAAGATCTCTTCCTTGCCGGTGCGGTGGTCGCTCAGGCGGATATTCACGCCGTTGTTCAGGAAGGAGAGTTCGCGAATCCTTTTCGAGAGGATCTCGTAGTGGAATTCGACGTGCGTGAAAATGGTTTCGTCGGCCCAGAAGTGCACTTCGGTGCCGCGCTTGTCGGTGTCGCCGATGACCTTCATAGGGGAGACCTCGAAGCCGTCGACGATGTCGATCAGGCGGTCCTGCGGAACGCCGCGCACGAATTCCATCTGGTGGATCTTGCCTTTCTGGCGCACGGTCACGCGCAGCAGTTTCGACAGCGCGTTCACGCAGGACACGCCCACGCCGTGCAGGCCGCCCGACACTTTATAGGAGTTCTGGTTGAACTTGCCGCCGGCGTGCAGTTCGGTCAGGGCGATTTCGGTGGCCGAGCGCTTCGGCTCGTGCTTGTCGTCCATCTTGACGCCGGTCGGAATGCCGCGGCCGTTGTCGGCGATCGAAATCGAATTGTCGGCGTGGATGGTGACGTGGATTTCGGTGCAGTAGCCGGCCAGCGATTCGTCGATCGAGTTGTCCAGCACTTCGAAGACGAGGTGGTGCAAGCCGGTGCCGTCCGAGGTATCACCAATGTACATGCCCGGCCGCTTGCGTACCGCTTCCAGGCCTTCCAGAATTTGAATCGAGGCGGCGCCGTAGTCGTCCGACTGCATCGGCGACTGGGGCATTTGATTGGTGTTATCGGACATGGACTGCTTTCTCAAAAAACTATGTATTCAGACTGAGAAATCCCCAGAGCAGGCAAGCGCCGGTCCGGGGATCTTCATTTCGATTCACTGCCTGCGCGATCAAATCCGCATCGGCATGACGACATATTTGAAGTCGGCATTGTCGGGAATCGAGATCAGGGCCGACGAATTCGAGTCGCCCAGGGCGATGTTGACCTGATCGCACTTCAGGTTGTTGAGCACGTCGAGCAGATAGGTCACGTTGAAACCGATGTCGATCTGGTCGCCGCCATAGTCGATCTCGAGCTCTTCGACCGCTTCTTCCTGGTCGGCATTGGTCGAGCTGATCTTCATGCTGCCCGGGGTGATGATGCAGCGCACGCCCTTGAACTTGTCGCTGGTCATGATCGCGGCGCGCTGGAGCGAACGCAGCAACTCGTCGCGGCTGATCGTGAAGTCGTTCTTATAACCCTTCGGGATCACGCGGGTGTAGTCAGGGAACTTCCCCTCGACCAGCTTCGACACCAGTTCGATGTCGGCGAAGCTCAGTTTCACTTGCGAGGCGGCGATGTCGAGGCGGACGGTGTCGTCGCTTTCTTCCAGCAGGCGCTGCAGTTCGATGATGGTCTTGCGCGGGATGATGACTTCCTGGCGCACGAATTCCTGCTCGGCTTCGACCTGGCAGAAGGCCAGGCGGTGGCCGTCCGTGGCGACCGCGATGACCTTGTTACCGTCCAGCACCAGGAGCAGGCCGTTCAGGTAATAGCGAATGTCTTGCTGGGCCATCGCGAAGTGCACCATGTTGAACAGGTGCTTGAGCGTCTTTTGCGGCAGGGTGACGGTGGCGTTATAGCTGTCCGCGACCGAGACGGTCGGGAATTCCTCGGCGGCCAGGGTCTGCAGCGCGAAGCGCGACTTGCCGCTCTGGACGGCCAGCCGTTTATTGGCCAGCGTCATCGTGACGTCGCCCGATTCCGGCAGCGCGCGCAGGATGTCGAGCAACTTGCGCGCGGCGACCGTGGTGCCGGTGATGTCGTCGCCGCTGCCGATGTTGGCATGCGTCGTGATTTGCACTTCGGTGTCGGTCGACAGGAAGGAGACGCTTTCGCCATCCTTGCGGATGAGGATATTGGCCAGAATCGGCATGGTGTGCCGACGCTCGACAATACCGCTCACGATCTGCAGTGGCCGGAGAAGGGTATCTCGGGTGGTTTTGACCAGTTGCATAATTGTCCTCAGAAGGGTTAGTACTTAAAGTGTTGATACGGCACTATTTTGCCTATTGCCGGAAGTAATTACTACCCCCGGCGCGGGCGAATCGGATCAGCCCTTCAGGGTCTGCTCCAGCACGTGCAATTCGTGGTTGCACTCGGGGTTTTTCTGGCGGTCGCCGGCGATCTTGCGCACCGCGTGCAGCACCGTGGTATGGTCCCGGCCGCCGAACAGTTCTCCGATTTCCGGCAGACTCTTTTGCGTCAATTCCTTGGCCAGGTACATGGCGATCTGGCGCGGGCGGGCGATGTTGGCGGGGCGCCGCTTCGAATACATGTCGGCGACCTTGATGTTGAAGAAGTCGGCCACCGTCTTCTGGATATTTTCCACCGAAATCTGGCGGTTCTGGACCGACAGTAAATCCTTCAGGGCTTCCTTCACGATGTCGATCGTGATGTCCTTCCCGTGGAAGCGCGAATAGGCCAGGATCTTGCGCAGGGCGCCTTCGAGCTCGCGCACGTTCGAGCGCAGGTGTTTGGCGACGAAGAAAGCGACGTCGTCCGAGAGCGTGACGCCTTCGGACTGGGCTTTTTTCAAGAGAATGGCGACGCGCATTTCCAGTTCCGGCGGCTCGATCGCCACCGTCAGGCCGGAATCGAAACGCGAGATCAGGCGGTCATCCATGCCGGTGATCTCTTTCGGATAGGTGTCGGACGTGATGATGATCTGCTTCTTCGCAGCGATCAGGGCCTCGAACGCATAGAAGAATTCTTCCTGCGTGCGGCTTTTCCCGCCGAAGAATTGAATATCGTCGATCAGCAGCATGTCGAGCGAGTGATAGTAATGCTTGAAATCGTCGAAGCCCTTGCGCTGATACGCGGTGACGACGTCGCGCACGTACTGCTCGGCGTGGATGTAGCGGATGCGCGCGCCCGGCTGGTCGGCCATCACCTGGTTGCCGATGGCGTGGATCAAGTGGGTCTTGCCGAGGCCGACGCCGCCGTAGAAGAACAGCGGGTTGTACGATACGCCCGGGTTGTTGGCCACCTGGATCGCGGCGGCGCGCGCCAGCTGGTTGGCTTTACCGGTGACGAAACTGTCGAACGTCAGGTCGGGGTTGATGCGGCTCTGTTCGCGCTTGGGCGAATTGGCGATGTTCAGGTTCTGCTGCGGTTCGGCCGGGGCGGACGGGCGCAACTGGCCCGGCTCGACCTGGTTCGCCGGGGCCGGACGCACCGCGTCCGGTTTTTTCGCGTTCAGGCGCGGGTCGAGCACGAACTGCACTTCGACCGGCGCTTCCCAGTACTGGCAGGCCAGCGCCGTGATGCGGTTGGCGAACTGCGACTTCACCCAGTCGAGCTTGAATCGATTCGGCGCTGCAATGCGCAGCTTGCCGTCCTCGTAATCGAGGGCGACGAGCGGTTTGATCCACGCGCTGTATTGTTGCGGCGTCAGCTCGAGCTCCAGTTGCGCGGAGGCGGTCTGCCAAAAATTTTCCATGTGTGCGGCTTCGTGATACGTAACACGCTATTTTACCTGTCTACGCGCAAGTTATCCACAGGTTGACCCAAGTTTTTCAGGGCTCGCTGGGGATAAGAACGGCGTTATCCCGCGTGCAGGCATAACGGGATACAACAGCCGCCTTGACAGTGGGGCCGAAAATCGAGTCTAATTCAGGGTTCCCCGTCCGCATGCCTGTCAGCCAGCAGATTCATGGTTGAGAAATGCGGGCTAAGCTGTGGCGTGACGCTGGCTTAAACGACTGCGAACTGTCATTGCGCCGATTCCTGACGAGAAGACGTCAGACCCGATTTTGCATCCTATTTTGCTTTAAGCGAGACCACCATGAAACGTACTTACCAACCTTCCGTCGTTCGTCGCAAGCGCACGCACGGCTTCCGCGCACGTATGGCTACCCGTGGTGGCCGCCAAGTCCTGAACGCGCGCCGCGCCAAGGGCCGCAAGCGTCTGGCTGTCTAAGCCAGTTCGCCTGCTTTCCTGCGGTCGGCCATGACAGGCGAAGGTTCGCACGACTTCGCGCGCGCTCGGCGCATCTTAAAAACGGATGAGTTTTCATCCGTTTTTCGTTTGCGGCCAGCGCAAAAAACCGCGCATTTCGTGTTGTACACCCGTCCCAGCCCGCTGCCCCATGCGCGGTTGGGCATCGTCGCGGCCAAGCGCTTCGCGCCGCGCGCCGTCACCCGCAATACCATCAAGCGCATTACGCGCGAACTGTTCCGCACGAACGACATCCAGTCGGTCGATTGCATCGTGCGCCTGGCCCGTCCCGTCAATACCAAGGACGGCCCGGCCACGACAGCGGCATTGAAGCGCCTGCTGCACGCCGAACTGTCGCGCCTGCTCGGGTCACAGAATCCGAGTCTGCAGCGTCCACGCCGCCCCGCGGCACCGCCGACGCCATGAAAACCCTGCTCATCTGGATCGTGCGTGCTTACCGGCTCGTACTCTCGCCGATGCTCGGGCAGAATTGCCGCTTTTATCCGTCCTGTTCCAGCTACGCCATCGAGGCGCTCCAGAAGCATGGTGCGCTGCGCGGCAGCTGGCTGGCCGCGCGCCGTCTCGGCCGCTGCCACCCCTGGAACGCGGGCGGCGTCGATCCGGTGCCTCCCGGCGGGCACAAGCATTCCCACTCAGCCGCTCGCGGTTGCAACCACTCCTGATCAATACCTCAATGGAAATCAATAAACGTACCATTCTGTGGATTGTCTTCGCCGTCTCGCTTGTCATCCTGTGGAACAACTGGATGATCTCGAGCGGTAAGCCATCGATGTTCGCGCCGACCCCGCCGGCCAAGGTTGCCGAGACGCCAGCCGTTGCCGCCACCGGCACGGCCGGTGTTCCCGCCGCGGCCGCCCAGCCGGGTACCGTGCCGGGCCAGGCTGCCGTGCCGGGCCAGCCCGCCGCGCCGGCGCCCGTGCGCGCCGAACGCATCGTCGTCACCACCGACGTCGTGAAAGCCGAGATCGACACCGTCGGCGGCGTGATCCGCCGTCTCGAGCTGCTGAAATACCCGGACCACTTCGACAAGACGAAGAACCAGGTGCTGTTCGACGTCTCCGGCAACAATACCTATCTCGGCCAGACCGGCTTGATCGGTTCGACCGCCGCCGGCGTCCTGCCGAACCACAACACGCC
Organism: Massilia jejuensis; assembly: GCF_042656795.1. Taxonomy (NCBI): domain Bacteria; kingdom Pseudomonadati; phylum Pseudomonadota; class Betaproteobacteria; order Burkholderiales; family Oxalobacteraceae; genus Massilia; species Massilia jejuensis. Next base: position 33,140 of record NZ_JBHSMS010000045.1, read on the forward strand.
CTTCGTGGCGCGTCCCGGCCTGCGCACGCTCGATGGCGGCAACGCCGTGCAAGTCGTGCTCGACGCCGAGCAGGGTGGCGTGAAACTGACCAAGACGCTCACGTTCAAGCGCGGCGACTATGTCGTCGACGTGCGCCACGACGTCACCAACCTGACCGCGGCCCCTGTGCAGCCGTCGCTCTACCTGCAGCTGCAGCACGACGGCAACAAGCCGCCGGGCGACTCGTGGTTTACCCCGAGCTTCACCGGCCCGACCCTGTGGACGCCGATCGAGAAGTACCAGAAGCTGGCCTTCGAGGACATCGAAAAGGGCAAGGCCGAGCATGCCACCAAGGCGAACGGCGGCTGGGTCGCCATTTCGCAGCACTTCTTCGTCTCGGCCTTCATTCCGGCCGAGAACACAGCGCGCGAGATCTTCACCAAGAAGCTGGCGACGAACCTGTATGCGATCGGCACGGTCCAGCCGCTGGGCGTCGTTGCGCCGGGCGCGACCGTCTCGAACACGGCGCGCCTGTATTCGGGCCCGCAGGACGAGAAGACCCTGGAAAAGATCACCCCGGGCCTGGAACTGGTCAAGGACTACGGCATGTTCGCGATCATCGCCAAGCCGCTGTTCTGGATCATCGACCAGATCCATCAGCTGCTGGGCAACTGGGGCTGGACCATCATCGCCTTCACCATCCTGATCAAGCTGGCCTTCTTCCCGCTGTCGGCCGCCGGCTACCGCAGCATGGCGAAAATGCGCGTGGTCACGCCGAAGATGCAGGCGATCCGCGAGCGCTACAAAGCCGATCCGGTCAAGATGCAGCAGGCCACGATGGAGCTGTACAAGGCCGAGAAGATCAATCCGCTGGGCGGCTGCCTGCCGATCCTGGTGCAGATGCCGGTGTTCCTGGCCCTGTACTACGTGCTGCAAGCCTCGGTCGAGATGCGCGGCGCGCCCTGGATCGGCTGGATCCAGGATCTGACCCAGCCCGACCCGTGGTTCATCCTGCCGGTGCTGTACGCGATCTCGATGTACGTCACCGCGAAACTGAACCCGCAGCCGGCCGATCCGATGCAGGCCAAGATGATGCTGTTCATGCCGCTGGCGTTCTCGGTCATGTTCATCTTCTTCCCGGCGGGCCTGGTGCTGTACTGGGTGGTCAACAACCTGGTCTCGATCGCGCAGCAGTGGGTCATCACCAAGCGCTACGAGCCGGCGACCAAGTAAGTCGTCCGCCCGGCCAAGGAAAGCCCGTGCACGCCACGGGCTTTTTTTATGCACGGCAGGTTCCTGCTATAAATCATCTACAATTTGCCCCATGAAGCTAGATACCTCTCCCATCGCGGCGATCGCCACCGCCCCTGGACGCGGCGGCATCGGCGTGGTCCGCGCCTCGGGCAAGTCGCTCACCCCCTTGATCGCCGCGCTGTTCCCGGATGCCAGGCTGGCGCCGCGCCACGCGACCTATCTCCCGTTCACATCGCAGGACGGCAGCATCATCGACCAGGGCCTCGCACTGTACTTCAAGGCGCCCCATTCCTATACCGGCGAAGACGTGCTCGAGCTGCAGGGACATGGCGGCCCGGTGGTATTGCAGATGCTGTTGGCGCGGGTGCTCGAAGCGGGCCGCGAACACGGGCTGCGCCTGGCCGAACCGGGCGAATTCACGCGCCGCGCCTACCTCAACGACAAGCTCGACCTGGCCCAGGCCGAAGCCGTGGCCGACCTGATCGACGCCTCGACCGAAGCGGCGGCGAAGTCGGCTTCGCAATCGCTGTCGGGCGCGTTCTCGCAGGTCGTGCACCGGCTGGTCGAGCAGACGATCAACCTGCGCATGCTGGTCGAGGCGACCCTCGATTTTCCGGAAGAGGAAATCGATTTTCTCGAAAAATCGAATGCGCGCGGCCAGCTGGCCGGCATCATCGCGTCGCTCGAACACGTGTTCCGCCAGGCCGCGCAAGGCGCGCTCCTGCGCGCAGGCTTGAATGTCGTGCTGGTCGGCCAGCCGAACGTCGGCAAGTCTTCCTTGCTGAACGCGCTGGCCGGCGCCGAAGTGGCGATCGTCACCCCGATCGCCGGTACCACGCGCGACAAGGTCAGCGAGACGATCCAGATCGAGGGCATTCCCCTGAACATCATCGACACGGCCGGCATCCGTGCGATCGACGCGGGCATCGACGTGGTCGAGCGCATCGGCATCGAGCGCACCTGGGGCGAAGTCGGCAAGGCCGACGTCATCCTGCACCTGCTCGACGCGGCGCTCGGCCCGAGCGCGGCCGACGAGACCATCGCCGCCGCCTTTCCAAAGGGTGTGCCGGTGGTGCGCATCTGGAACAAGATCGATCTGTCGGGGCACCGCGCGGCGGTCGAGGGCGCGGCCGATGCGACGCATGTCTATTTGTCGGCCAACGAACAGCTCGGCATCGACTTGCTGCGCGCCGAGCTGCTGCGCATCGCCGGCTGGCAGCAAACGGGCGAATCGCTGTACCTGGCGCGCGAACGCCACCTGATCGCCCTGCGCGCGGCGCGCGGGCATCTCGATGTGGCCGCCCAGCACGCGGCGCAGGACGACCAGTCGCTCGACCTGTTCGCCGAAGAGCTGCGACTGGCGCAGGACCAGCTCTCCAGCATTACCGGGGAATTCACGCCGGACGATTTGCTGGGGGTGATTTTCAGCCGCTTCTGTATCGGCAAGTAAGCGAACCACCCGCCTGCCCGGCCCATGCTACCCTTGAGTCCGAACCCAAGGAGCTGGCATGGCTGATCTCACTACCCTGCGCGCGCGGCGCGTCTTCCTCATCGCATCGAGCCTGGCGGCCGCGGCGGCCCTGAGCGCTTGCGCCAGCATCCTCGGCCCGCGCGAAGTCGACTTGCCGCTGTCGAAACTGCAAGCCAGCCTCGAGCGCCGCTTCCCGATGGACAACCGCCTGCTCGACCTGTTCGATGTGCGCCTGTCGCGCCCGCAACTGGCGGTGCTGCCGGGCGACCGCGTCGCCCTCACGATCGACGCCAGCGTCGCCCAGTCCTTCTTGCGCAATCCCCTGTCCGGCAGCCTGGCCGTCTCGGGGCGCCTGTACGTCGACCCGGCGCGCAGCGGCGTCTACCTGGCCGAGCCGCGCCTGGAGCGCTTCGCCGTCAGCGGGCTGGACGAGCCGGTCGGGCGCCAGCTCGCACGCGCGGCCAACGGCGTATTCGAGAAAGCCATGCTCGACATTCCCGTCTACAGTTTCCGCATGGACGAGCTGCGCTATGCCGGCACGCAGTATGTGCCGACCCGGATCGCCACCACCAGCACCGGCTTGCGCGTCTCGCTCGAACCGGTGCCTCGGCGCTGAGCCGGCGCACATCCCGTTACCGAAAGCGTGCGCCGAATGTCCGCGCACGATTGGCGGACCGCTGAAAAAAAGTTATCAATACTGCTAATATTTCCGCAGCTGACATCGCCTTTCACGGTTGCGCGGCAGCTGGCAAACGAACTGTTGCAAGCGTGCCGCAATGGGTAAACACTGGCGTTCACCGACATTGCGGCAGCGCCGCGTTGGGCGCACACTGGATCCCCAGAAAGGCTGTGGCAGTGCTGCCGCATCGGAGCACCCCGTTGCGATTGCTCATGCACGGTATGTTCCACTACAGTAATCTTGCTTGATGACTTGATGACTTGATGTGCTGCCGGTGGGGGGGACCTTGGAAACGATACAAGACAGTCTGATGAACGACGGTGCGGCTTCCGAGTCGCCTACTGCCGCCGCGGCACAAACGAGGCCATCGCGCCTGAGCCTGCCGCCGAAAGGTTCATGCTGGTATTGCGAAAAACCGGTCGACAGTGTGCGCCGTTTTTGCGGCAAGGACTGTACCGACGCCTTCGACGAAGAAGCCGAGTACACGCGCTGAGCGCGGCTCCCCGTGATGTAACGACGCTAGCCGGCCTGCCCGGGCCGGTCGAGCAAGGCGAGCGCGCGTTCGTAATCGAACTTCGCCACCGACGCGCTCAAGGCCTCATACTCCTGTTCCCCCAGCTGCGCCCGTAGCGCGTCGCGCGCCTCGGCCACCAGTTCGACCGCCGCGCCGTCGCCGATGTCGAGCATGGCGCGCAGGTCGGCCAGCGCGTCGCCCGCGGCCGGCGCGCGCGCGGGCGGCGTTGCCTGTGCCTGCAAGTCGATCGCATCGAGTGCGCCCAGCACGTCGGCCAGGGCGGCATCCAGGCGCGCCAGCAACGCCACGGCATGACGGCCACGACCGCGCAATGCATCTTCCAGCGCCAGGGCCGCCGCCGTCAGGGCAGGCGCTTCGATCATGCCGGCCGCACCCTTGAGCGTGTGCGCCAGGCGCTGCGCCAGCAGCGGGTTGCCAGCCTCGAGCGCGCCGCGGAGGGCGCTGGCGGCGTCGCGGTAATCGGTGCGAAAGCGGACCAGGGCGCGCAGGTAGAGGGCGCGGTTGCCCATCAGGCGGTCGACGCCGGCCTCGATATCGAGGACCGGTGCCGCCGGTGGCGATGGCAGGGCCGGTTCGTGCCGGGTCATCCGGTCAGCGCGTCGTGAACGACCAGGTGCGCGTGACGGCGGTGCCGCCCGCGGTGCCGTTGAAGCTGACCTCATGCACCGTGTTCGCCGCCAGCGGCGCCAGCGGCACGATGGCCGCCGAGGAGCGTCCGGTATGCACGTCGCTCGGATATGCCAGCAGCCGTACCGGAAGGTCGGCGCCGCCGCGAGGGCGCACGGTGAAACTGGTGACCGCGATGGTGCGATCGATGTTGGCGTGTACGCTGATCGGATACCCGACTTCGTCACGGTCCGGTACCGGATCGGGTGATTCGGTATTGCTGAAGAAATTGCGCGGCACCGTCGTCATGCCATCGAAAGGCCAGACCGCCACCTGGCCGGCGGGCAGGCCGGCGCCATAGCCGTTGTTGGCCGTGAAATTGGTGGTGAAGTAGTTGTAGCCGGAGGCGGTCGTGGCCGCGCCCGTGCCGATTTCCTTGAACACCGGTTCGAAAATGACGAAGCGGTGGTAGACCGCCGTGATCAGTTCCTCGGCCATGTACTGGCCCGAGCCGTTGCCGGCGGCGGAAATGACTTCGCCATACGCGCGCGAGGCGGCCGTATTGAAACGGTAACCGGCGGCGGCGAGGCGGGCATTCACATCGGTGCCCGTAAAGCCTTCCTTGCCGACCACCTGGTCGTGCGTGATGACATTGTTGATGCGTTGATAATCGGAGTGGCCCTGGGCCGCGATATCGATGACCGTGCTGCGGGCAAGGGTCGTCATGCCGACCTGGCCGCGGCGGAAATTGAGCCACTCACGGCCGTCGGTGGCGATATTGCCGGTGGCAAGCGGCGCGCCGGGCGCGGCCGGGCCGGTGGGGTTATCCGGCGCCGGCGGCGTCAGCGGATCGGGAATGGCAGGCGACATCGGGCCCGGCATGGCCGGCGGCGGCGTGCCGACCGGCGCCGGGTCGACAACGCTGGCGCTGCCACCGCCACCTCCGCCGCAGCCGGCAACAGCCAGGGCGGTAACGCAGCCGGCCAATATCATCTTCGCGCGCAGCAAGTCGCTCATCCTTGTACTCCTGATCCAGGTTAATGCCGAAAGGCACATTCTAGGGCAAATCGAATATGCGCGACGGCAGGCACCGTGCGCGAGCGGGCGTGGGCGCACTGTAGAATAGGGTCATCTTCCTCTTGCCCGGACCCGAATTGAACCGAACCCGCCCAGAGCGCCTCGCGCGTGCCAAGTTTGCCTTGCCGAGTTTCGTGACGCTGCTGTCGATTGCCTGCGGCTTCGGCAGCATCGTCATTTCGGTCGATAACGCCCAGGTCGGCGCGCCGGGAGACTTCCGCCTCGCGGCCATCCTGCTGGTGCTGGCCGGTGTATTCGATGCGCTCGACGGGTATGTCGCCCGCGCCACCAACACCCAGTCCGACTTCGGCGTCCAGCTCGACTCGATTGCCGATGTCATGAATTTCGGTTGCGCCCCGGGCTTGCTACTGTACTGCTACGGTTTTGCTCAAATGAGCGCCGCGCATCCGACGATCGTGCGCATGGGCGGCCTGGCCTGCTTCATCTTCGTCGCCTGTGGCGCGCTGCGCCTGGCGCGCTTCAACATCACGGTCGGACGCTTCGATCCACGCTATTTCGTCGGCATGCCGATCACGGCCGGCGCCGCCTGCGTGGCGGCCGTCGTGGTCGCCTGGCCCGATCCGGTCGTGAACATGGCCCAGGCCTTTGCGGTGATGGCGCTGATGGTCGCCGTCGGCACGCTGATGGTGTCGACCATTCGCTTTCCCAGCAGCAAGCAAAAGCTGAGCAAAGGGATGTTAGTCCTGATTGCCGTCGCCGTTCTGCTCCTCGTCATATTGCGGGAGCGTTTTTTCGTGTTGTTCTTCTTGCTCTACATCTGTGCGACGCTGCTGATGAACATCGCATGGCGCACCGGCTGGCGCGGCATCGCGCCGCCGGTCGTCTACGCCGACGAGGAAGAGGTCTGAGAAAATCAGGCGAACTTGTCGAGCAGGGCGGCAAGCCGGGTCGCCACCGCACGCGCGTCGTCGAGATCGGCGGCCCCTTCGCTATGGGTCAGCACGGTTGCCGTGAGCAACTGAACGAACGAGCGGTCGAGCGCCTTGCGCGCCGCCGCCATTTGCTGGGCCACCGCCTCGCAGTCGCTGGGTTCGGCCGCCAGGGCGATCAGCTTCTGCACCCCGCGCAGCTGGCCCTCGATGCGAGCCAGGCGGTTCAGCAAGTCCTTTTTCTGCTGCGCCGTCAGCGCAGTTCCCTCGACCACCTTGAGCGGCTCGGCCATATGCGGCCTCAAGCGACTTCGTGGCCACGCGCCGCGCGCAGGATCGCGAACCAGTCGCTGCGCCCGAGGGTGAACGTGGTGGCGGCCACGGCCGCGGCAACCGAGGCGATCTTGCCGCTGCCGGTGAGCGGCATCGGCCGGCTCGGCAAGGCCATGATCCAGGCGAACACGACGCTGGCGAAGGACTGGCCGATGCGGTCCGCCACTTCCTGGATGGTCGCGCGCAGCGTGACGCTGCCGTCATCGGGCGCAGTGAACAGGCGCCCGCCGCCCAACGGCGACCAGATCATCGGCGCGATGCCCAGGTCTTGCAAGCCGTCGAAGGTGGTGTCGAACATCGGCGCCGTGTGCAGCGGCGAAAATTCCACTTGATTCGTTGCCAGCGGCACGCGCCGGTTCAATGCCTCGAACTGGTGGCGCGTGAAATTCGACACCCCTACATGGCGCACCTTGCCCGCCGCCTGCAGGCGCGTCAGCGCTTCGGCGACCTCGTCGAAATCCATCAGCGGATCCGGGCGGTGGATCAGCAGCAGGTCGAGGTAATCGGTACCGAGCTGGCGCAGCGACGCCTCGCAAGAGGCGACGATGTGCGCCAGGCTGGTGTCGTAATGCTGGATCGTGTGCGCGGGACGGCCTGGCGAGACCAGCTTGATGCCGCACTTGCTGATGATTTCCATCTGGCCGCGCAGCGCGGGCCGGGCGCGCAGCGCTTCACCGAACAGGCCCTCGACGCCGTAGTCGCCGTAGATGTCGGCATGGTCGAAGCTGGTAACGCCCATCGCGATGCACTCTTCGATCAAGGCGATGCGCTGTCCGACCGACATCTTCCATTCGCCCAGGCGCCACATGCCGGCAATCACGCGCGACAGGTCGAGGCCATCCTTGCGGGTCAGGATGCGGGGGCAGGCGAGGGCGGCGGATGCGGTCATGGCGGCGGATGTGCTTGAAAAGTGAACAAGGCATTATAGCGGCGCGGCGTGGCGGCGCGCGCTACCGGCACGCGTGGCGGGGCGGTCCAATGAAAATGCCCGCCGGGCGCAAACCGGGCGGGCATGCGGGAGAGGCGCCGACCCCTTACTTGATCATCAAGCGCATCGAATCCCAGGCACGTCCGACAATGCTCGCTTCCGGCACTTCTTCCAGGGCCACGACCGGCAGCACCAGCAGCGGCTTGTTGTCGACCATCATGCGCAGGGTGCCGACGCGGCCGTTGCGCGCCAGCGGGGCCACCAGCGGATCCTTGCGCTCCAGCACAGGTTTCAGTTTACCGGCCACGCCCTTCGGCACCGTTACCAGCACGTCATTCGTGAAACCGATTTTCACGTTCGATTGCGCGCCCTTCCAGACTTCCGGCGTGGCGATCGGCTGGCCCTTCGCATACAGTTTCACGGTGTCGAAGTTCTGGAAACCCCAATTGAGCAGCTTCTGGCTCTCCTGGGTACGCACGCCGTCCGAGCTGGCGCCCGAGACGACCGAAATCAGGCGCCGCTGGCCGCTGGCGCCGTTCGGGCGGCGCGCCGAAGCGATCATGCTGTAGCCCGAGGACTCGGTATGGCCGGTCTTCATGCCGTCGACGGTCGGGTCCAGCCACAACAGGCGGTTGCGGTTCTGCTGGGTGATCTTGTTATAGGTGAATTGCTTGACCGAATCGATCTTGTAGAACTCCGGGAAATCGCGAATCACGTTGGTGGCCAGCTGCGCCAGGTCTTGCGCGGTCGAGAAGTTGTCCGGGCTCGGCAGGCCGTGCGGGTTGGCGAACTTCGTGTTCTTCAAGCCCATGCGCTGGGCTTCGCGGTTCATCAGCACGACGAAGGTGCCTTCGTCGCCGGCGACGGCTTCGGCCAGGGCAACGGCCGCGTCGTTACCCGACTGCACCATCAGGCCGTGCAACAGGTCGTCCACGCTGACCGGGGTGGCCGGGTCGATGAACATCTTCGAGCTGCTCGCATCGACTTTCCAGGCACGCGGCGACACCGTCACCATCGTGTTCAGGGCTAGCTTCTTGTCGCGGATCGCCTGGAAGGTGACGTAGGCGGTCATGATCTTGGTCAGCGAGGCAGGCTCGATGCGCGCGTTCGGGTCCTGGGCAGCAATGACCTGGCCGCTGGTGGCGTCGAGCAGCAGCCACGACTTCGCTGCGATCTGTGGGGCCGGCACGGTTTGCGCGCTGGCCGAGATCGCCAGCAGGCTGGCGGCGACGGCCGCAATCAGTTTTTTCATGGGAGCTAAATGTGAGTCAGTAGAGGTGGTGCGGATGCCACTAGGCTGCATGACGGATTGCTTTACGCATTGCCCAGCATTGCCCAGCGGCATGGATTTAATGAAGTGCTTAATTATAGGCCAGTGCCGGGCTTAATTGTCACGCCGCCACATTTGCACGACAAGATTTTTGATGGGGTTAAGCCGCTTGTGGAAAAAGTGATCCGCTCCCGGGATGACGATCACCGGAATTTCCTGCGGCCGCGCCCAGTCGAAGACCATCTGCAAGGTAATGGTGTCGTCGAGCTCGCCATGAATGAGGATGGTGTCTTCGGGCACGTTCGGCATCGGCCACTTGCCGGCGGCGCAGCCGACCAGCACCAGGCGCTCGATGGCTTCCGGCTTGCCCTCGTTGACCAGGCGCGCATGCAGCTGGGCCTGGACAAAGGTACCGAAGGAAAAGCCCGACAATGCCACCGGCAAGCCGGGATAGGCGGCCTGCATGTGCGCCATCATGCAGGCCATGTCGTCGACTTCGCCGTGGCCGCGGTCATGTTCGCCTTCCGACTGGCCGACGCCGCGGAAATTGAAACGCGCCGTGGCGTAGCCGAGGGTGACGAAAGTGCGCGCCAGCGTTTGGGTGACCTTGTTTTCCATCGTGCCGCCATACAGCGGATGCGGGTGGGCCACCAGGGCGATGCCGCGCGGCGCCGCTTCCGGCAGGTCGAGCATGCATTCCATCTTGCCGGCCGGGCCGTCCAGGGTAAAACGTTTCGAAAACTTGTTCATATTGCTGCTTGCTTCAACAATCAGATTTTCAGGCGTTCGACGATCTGGCCGCCGAGGATGTGGGTGTCGATGATGTCGTCGATGTCGCTCGTGTCGACATAGGTGTACCAGGTGCCCTGCGGGTAGATGACGATGACCGGGCCTTCCTCGCAGCGCTCGAGGCAACCGGCTTGGTTGATGCGCACCTTGCCCGGCTCGTTGAGGCCGAGCTTCTTGATGCGCTTCTTGGCATGCTTTTGGGCGATTTCGGCGCCGGATTTGCCGCAGCTCTGGCGGCAATTCTCGCCATCGCGCTCGTTCATGCAAAAGAAAACGTGGTGTTCGTAATATGGTTTGGTGTCGCTCATGTCGTTCTCGATTCGTGACGTGGCCAGCTGCAATGATACGCGTTCTCGTGTTTCCCCTAGCCGCGATTGAGTTTATGCGAGGGCAGCAACAGGAACCAGAGCGCGAAGAAGGGCCATAACAGCGACAGGAACTGCGCCGCTCCATTGAAATTCAGAAATTTTCCCTGCACCCAGCCCTGCAGCGTGAGCGTGAAATACGGATTGGCGGGAATCGTGTTGACCACGATCAGGCTCAGCACCAATGTCACGACCGCCAGCCGGCGCTGCGCGATCTGCGGGGCAAAGGCGAGGCCGGCCAGCATGATCAGCCCGATCAGGAAGCCGCCCTCGGCGCCCGGCGTCACCCATACGAGGGCGTTATCGGGCCTGAACAGCAGCGAACTGGCCAGCGTTTTCATGACCAGCGCGGCGGCCAGCATCAGCAGCATCAGCGTGTAGCGCGGCGCGCCCCGGCGTAGCAGGCACAGCAGGGTGAGGGCGGCGCCGGTCATGCCGCAGGCCGTGATGATCGTCTCCGACAGCCAGTATTGTTCGACGCTCATCGCCGGTCCCGGACGCAGCATGGCGATCAGGTCGATATCGGTCTCGAACCAGGTCGACAGCCACCCCGAGATGATCGGCAGCACCTGGCCATGGCCGAACAAGAAACTCTGCGGATAAATCTGGGCCAGCGGCCACAGGGCCAGCAGCACCAGGCCCTGGCTGGCGTGCGGCGCGAACCAGCGCTTGCGGATCCGGTACAGGCGGCCCTGGTCGAGCAGGCTGCGCGCCATGAAGGGACCGATGCAGGCGCCGATGAAGCAGCCGGCGCCATTCGTCAGCAGATCGAGGTTCGAGGGTACGCGGCTGGGCAGGAAGTTCTGCACCGTCTCCATCGTGCCGGTGACGAGAAAGCCGAGGAGGGTAGCCAGCAGCGCCGCCCAGACCCCACGCACCAGCGGATACAGGGCCAGCGCCAGCAGGATTCCGAGCGGGACATAGCCGACGATATTGACCATCACGTCGAAACCGGTCCAGTAGCGCTGCTTGACCAGGTTCATGAACGACAACAGCGGCAGGCCGTTGCTGCGCCAGCCCGTGAATGGGTACCAGCTGGCGTAGATGATCAGCAGCAGGTAGGCCAGCAGGGCCGCGCGCGCGACCGGCGAGCCGCGGCGCGGCGCATCGTGGCTTGCCGGCGCGCCGTGCCCGTCCCCATGCTGCTCCACTGCGGTCATCGTTTGCGGTTGTCGAAGCCGGCAAGCCAGGCAATGAGGTCGGCGGCCACCGCGTCGGTGCTGGCGGTCAGCGCGCGGGCGCCGCCGGCGGCGTCCGCGCTCGCCGCGGGCGTGGCGCGCACGAAGGTCTTCTGGTCGTGCAGCGCATGGCCGTTGAACACCGAGGCGCGCAGGGCCAGCTGGCCTTCGCTGGCGGCGACACTGGAAAATGCGTGCGAAAAATCGTCGATCTCAAGGTGCAGGATCGGGATGTTGGTGCTCGAATCGGTGGCCGACAGAACCTTGACGCCGGCCTGGGCCAGGCGCGACTTCATGCGCTGCGTCACCAGCAGCAGCGGGTTGGCGCTCCAGCGGCTGTTGGCATAAGTGCGCGCCTGCAGCGGGTCGTTGTAGTTCAGGCGGTAGACCATGCGCTCGTTCTCGAAGGTCGGCGAGCCGGTCGCGTCCATCACGATGATGGCCGCCAGCGGGGCCTGGGCCACCGGCGCCGCCGGTGCGGTGAGCGGGCCGAAGTCGAACTGGGTATTGGCGCCGTCGGTCTTGCTGGACGACGCGCAGCCGGCACAAGCGAGGGCAAGGGCGGCGGCGCCGAGGAAGCGGTGCAGGTTGTTGGTCAAGGTAATCCTCATTTGGTCGGGGCGACGAAGCCCGGCTCGCCGGGGCCGGGTTGGACGTTCGGATTGCCGAACAAGATGCTTTGCGGGCGGTCCGACAGCGAGTCGGCGGTGCGGCGCACCGAACGCAGCGCGGTGCGCGCTTCGTCGGTCATGCGCGTCAGGTGCGGCAGCGTTTCCGCTTCCAGGTCGCTGGTGACGCCCTGGAGCGAACCGATCGCGCCGTTCAGGCGATTCAGGGGACCGTCCGGCGCCTGCAGGCCGGTGGCCAGGCGATCGTAATTGCGCACCGTGGTGGTGGCGCTGGCGGCGAAGGTATCGAACGAGCTCAAGCTGCGATCGAGCTTGTCGGCCAGGGCCGGCATGCGGTCGATCGTCGGGCCGAGCTTCTCGGGAATTTCGCCATAGGCGGCGGCGGCCTTGCTGATGTTGTCGAACGCGCCGATGATGGTTTTCTGGTTCTCGTCGCTCATCAGATTGTTGATGCGGGCCGTGATCTGCTCGGTACGGTCGAGGATGGCGAGGCCGCGCTTTTCCAGCTGGTCCAGCAAACCGGGACGCAGCGGAATGCGGCCGACCTGCTCCGGACTGGTTTTCAGGAGGGGCGAACCGGTGCGGTCGTCATCGAGCTGGATGAAGGCAATGCCGGTGACGCCCTGGTAACCGAGCGAAGCGAAGGTCGTGGTCGTGATCGGCGAGCCGTCTTCGACCGACAGGCGGATCAGGATCTGGCCCGTGACCTTCGGGTCGAACACGATTTCCTCGACGCGGCCCACTTCCAGGCCGCGGTAGCGCACCGTCGCTTGCGGATTCAGGCCGGGAATCGACTGGGTGGTGACGATCTCGTAGGGCGAGCGCTCGGTCTTGTCGCGGTTCAGCCAGAGGCCGATCAGGACGGTGGCCACCAGCAAGGCAATCGTGAAGATGCCCGTCATTAATGCATACGATCGGTTTTCCATGTCACTCCTTGGGCTCTTCCTCGAGCGTCTCGTCGCGTTCGTCGAGCACTTCGAGTGCCCGTTGCCCGCGTCCGCCGAGGAAGAAATGTTTAATGAACGGATGGTCCACCCGCAGCACGTCGCGCGACGGTCCCACCGCCAGCACATGCTTGTCGGCCAGGACCGCAATGCGCGAGGACAGCGCAAACAGCGTATCGAGGTCGTGGGTGACCATCACCACAGTCAGTTTCAGTTCCCGGTGCAGCGACTGGATCAGCGTGACAAACGCATCCGAGGCGTCGGGGTCGAGGCCCGCGGTCGGCTCGTCCAGGAACAGCAATCTCGGCTCCAGCGCCAGCGCGCGCGCCAGCGCTGCGCGCTTGATCATCCCGCCCGACAAGTCGGACGGCATTTTGTTGGCATGTTCGGCGCCCAGGCCCACCATATCCATTTTCAGCAGCACGGCATCGCGGATCACGTCCTCGGGCAGGGCGCGCAATTCGCGCATCGGCTGGGCGATGTTGTCGAACACGGTCAGAGCCGAATACAGCGCGCCCTGCTGGAACAGCATGCCCCAGTGGTTGCGCATGCGCTGCAGCTGCTCCGGTCCCGCTTCGCTGATGTCTTCGCCGAACACGCGCACGCAGCCGCGCGCCGGCCGCTCCAGGCCCAGCATCTGGCGCAGCAGCACCGTCTTGCCGGTTCCGGAGCCGCCGACGATCGACAGGATCTCGCCCGAATAAATCTCCAGGTTCAGGTCCTGGTGAATCACCGTCTTGCCGAACTTGGTCCACAGGCCGCGGATATCGACCACCGGCGGACCGACGTCTTCCTCCGGCTTGCGGTTGAGCTGCTGGGGTGGGCGCTGGTGGTCGGCCATCAGAACCCCACGCCGGAAAAGACGATCGCAAACACGGCGTCGGCCAGGATCACGACCGTGATCGAGGTGACGACCGAGGTCGTCGTGCCGCGCCCCAGGCTTTCCGTGTTCGGCTTGATGCGCAGGCCGAAGTGGCAGGAGACCAGCGCGATCAGCATGCCGAAGGTCATCCCTTTGAGCAGGCCGATCGTGTAGTTGACCAGCGGGACGGCGTCCGGCAGCTTTTGCAGGAAGTAGCGCAGCGACAGGCCCAGCTCGATCTTGGCCGAAATAGCGCCGCCGAGCAGGGCCATGGCGTCGGTCCAGACCACCAGCAGCGGCATCGCGACCGCCAGCGCCACGACCTTCGGCATGATCAGGCGGTAGCCGTGCGAGATGCCCATCACCAGCATGGCGTCGAGTTCCTCGTTCACCCGCATCACGCCCAGCTGCGCCGTGATCGAGGAGCCCGAGCGGCCCGCCACCAGGATCGCCGCCAGCAGGGGACCGAGCTCGCGCACCACGCTCATGCCGAGGATGTCGACCAGGTAGATGTCGCCGCCGAACTGGCGCAGCTGCTGGGCCGACAGGAAGGACAGCACCACGCCGATCAGGAAGCCGACCAGTGCCGTGATGCCGAGCGCCTGGAAGCCCGAGTGATAGATGTTGGCCGAGATCTCGCGCCAGGGGCCCGTGTTCGGGCGCCGGATGAAGCGGCCCAGGTCCTGCACCAGGCGCCCGATCAGTTCGACGAAGCCGTGCAGGTGCTCGAAAAAGCTCAGCAGGCCGGCGCCGAGCACGATGATCCAGTTCAGCGGGCTGACCTTGTGGCGCGGCAGCGTATAGCGGCTGGCCGCCTCGATGCGGGCGAACAGCTCTTCCTGGCGCGGGTCAAGTTTCAGGTTCGAAGGGCGCTTCTTGCCCCAGGCATTCCAGAGCAGCTGGGCGCCGATGTGATCGATGCTGGCCACGCCGGTCAAATCCCACCCGAGTCCGGCCTTCTTCTTCAGGCCCAGCAGGGTGCGGTTGATTTTCTTGAGCATGCCCTTCTGGCTCAGTGCATGCACTTGCCAGACCCCGCTCGCCACGACAGATTGCGCCGCATCGCCGGCGGAGTGTTCGATGGTTAATGTTGGCGTATTTTCAATCTGCATTGTTGCAGTGTAAAAGGAATTCGTGGTCTCTGCCATTCACGAGGATCTAGCGTGCTCAGGCGGCCAGGTGGCGCAGCTGCCGCGCCGGCGCGGCCACCGCCGGTGCGTTCGCCGCCGCAGGCACCGATTTTTTGGCCGGCGTGTCGACGCTGCCGGCGTAATCGCTTGCCACCAGGGCCTGCGCTTGCTCGCGCGCCATCCCCGTCACCTGCAGCCATTCGGCCACCAGTTTCGCCAGCCGGTCCAGCGCAATCCGGTGGGTTGCGTCGGTCTTGGTATAGATCCAGTCTGAAAAAGCCATGAAGTTTTCGAAAGGCCGCACCCCCAGCAGTGCGACGATCGTATGGGCAAAGCGGCCGGAGTTTGCCACCAGGTCCCAGTAGCGCGCAAAGCGCACCAGGCGCTGCATGGTGGGAAAATCGATCAGGCTGGTCGCCAGCACGGTATAGGGCGGATACGGGTCGTAGACCATTTTATAGGGCGCGGTATGGCGGATGATCGGCGTGCCGCGCAGGCGTTTCAAGATGCCGAACTGGATCTCGTGCGCGCCCAGGCTCACCAGCCGGTCGAAGCCGCGCGCGAAGCTGGCGATGTCCTCCCCGGGCAGGCCGGCGATCAGGTCGACGTGCAGGTGCGCCTGCGCGTGCTGGCACAGCCAGCCGATATTCTCGGCCGCCTTGGCGTTGTCCTGGCGCCGGCTGACCAGGGCCTGCACCTCGGGATTGAAACTCTGGATGCCGATCTCGAATTGCAGGGCGCCGGCCGGGAAGCGCGCGATCATCTCTTTCAATGCTTCCGGCAAGTGGTCCGGCACCAGTTCGAAGTGGGCATAGACCGGATCGCCTGGCGCGGCTTCCAGTTTATCGAGGAAGAACTGCATGATTTTCATGCCGGTCTTGACGTTCAAATTGAAGGTGCGGTCGACGAATTTGAAGAGACGCGCGCCACGTGCATGCAGCGCCTCCATCTGCGCCAGGAAAGCGTCCAAGGGGAAGGGCCAGGCGGTTTTATCCAGCGACGACAGGCAGAACTCGCATTTGAACGGGCAGCCGCGCGAGGCTTCCACATACAAGGTGCGGTGCGCGATGTCCTCGTCGCTGTATAGAGCATAGGGCAGGGCGATCTCGGCCATGGGCGGCTGCACGCCCGCGTGTACCTTCATCAGCGGCTGCGGGCCCTCGAGGATCTCGGCGCACAGCTGCGGGAACGTGACGTCGCCCCAGCCGGTGACGGTGTAGTCCGCCAGTTTCACGATCGCCTGCTCGGCGGTCTCGTACGACACTTCCGGTCCGCCGAGGACGATCGTCACCTCGGGCGCGACGCGTTTGAGCATGGCGACCACGCGCGTGGTTTCCTCCACGTTCCATATATAGACGCCGAAACCGATGATGCGCGGCTGGTGCGCCAGCAGGCGTTCGACCACGTCGGTCGTCTTGGCGCCGATGACGAATTCCTGGATCCGCGTGTCGGGGCCGAGCGCTCCCATGTTCGCCAGCAGGTAGCGCAGTCCCAGGGAAGCATGGGTGTAGCGGGCGTTCAGGGTGGACAGCAGGATGGTCATGGCGGCAAGCGGTTGGCGCAAAGGCGCCATTTTACGCGCTGGTGCGATAATCCGTGCTGGCGCTTCCTGGAGTTGCCTGTTAGAATACGCGCTGGAATTCAGGGACCTGTTGCCCAGTTGTGGAACAGCCTCCCAGCAAGTCATGCCTGATGACCATAGCAAGTCGGTCCCACCCCTTCCCATCCCGAACAGGACCGTGAAACGACTTTGCGCCGATGATAGTGCTGCAACCAGTGTGAAAGTAGGTGATCGTCAGGCTAGTTATAAAGAAAGACCCCAGCCCCTGTGCTGGGGTTTTTTTTCGTCCATCGATTCCGGTTGCGTGTTGACTGTCACGTCGTCCATGCCTGTGGCGCGACCATGACAATCGACCGAACCCATTAACCTTGCCAGCTTGCCTGGCGCTGCTCGACGTTCAAACTGGTTCTCCCAATTAAGTTGGCCAAGCCGTGCCGCTTGAGGATCGTTCGCCTTTCATTTCGCCACGCGGAAAACCGCAGAAAGCGTCCATATGAAACGTCAGCAAGAACAATTCAGCGTATTTTCTTCCCTTTCTTCCCTTTCTTCCCTTTCTTCCCTTTCTTCCCTTTCTTCCCTTTCTTCCATGTATGGCACCGGCCTCGCCGCCACGCTGCTGCTCGCCTTGGCCGGGTGCAGCGGCAACGATGCCGGCCACGCGCCGGCTGCCACCCCGCCGCCGGTTGCCACCGCTTCCCGTATCCAGGTCGACATCGCCCGTACCACGCATGGCGTACCGCACGTGCGCGCCAAGGATTTTCGCAGCCTCGGCTATGGCCTGGCCTATGCCTATGCCCAGGACAATCTCTGCATGTTTGCCGATTCGGTCGTGACGGTGCGCGGCGAGCGTTCGCAATTCTTCGGCGGCGAGGCGCGCCCGCCCCAGCGCAGCGGCGACGGATACGGCGCCGCGAGCGGCTTCATGGACTTGAAAAACGAGGACAGCGACTTCTTCTTCAAGGGTTATCTCGACATCGCCCAGCTGCGCGCCGGCTATGCCGCCGGGGCGCCCGAGCCGCGCGAACTCGTCGCCGGCTATGTCGAAGGCTACAACCGCTATATCAACGCGTTCGCCGGCCAGTATCCGGCTCCCTGCAAGGACGCCAAATGGGTGCGCACGATCACGGTCGACGACATGTACCTGATGATGGCGGAGAAGGCCTTGCATGCGACCGGCCAGGTGTTTGCCGAGGAATTCGTGGCGGCCGGCCGCGCCGCGGGCGTGAGCACGGTGGCGGCAGTGAAAGGGGCGCGCAAGTTCGATCCATCCTTCCTGCTGGCGCGCCTGGATAAACTTAACCGGCAAGGGATCGGCAGCAATGCCCTCGCAGTCGGCAAAGACCTGTCCGCCAACGGCCGCGGTCTCCTGCTCGGCAACCCGCATTACCCGTGGACGACGGCCGACCGCTTCTACCAGGCCCACCTGACCGTGCCCGGCACCTACGATGCGATGGGGGTGATCATCGGCGGCATTCCAGCCATCGTGATCGGTTTCAATCGCGACATCGCCTGGAGCCATACGGTGACCACGGCGCTCCACTTCACCACCTTCCGCCTGGCGCTCGATCCTGCCGATGCCAGCGGGACCACCTATGTGACGGACGGCGTGGCCAGCAAGATGACGTCGAAAACGGTGTCGGTCGACCTGCTGCGGGCCGACGGCACGCTGGCCCGGCGCAGCAAGACCTTCTGGTTCAGCCAGCAGGGGGCGGTGATCGTCAAGCCGGAGGCGGGAATGACCTGGACGGCGAACGCAGCCTACGTGCTGGCCGACCCGAACCGCAACAACACCCGCATGCTGGAACAATGGCTGGGCATCGGCAAGGCCAACAATGTGCAGGCAATCAAGAGTTCGCTCGACAAGACGATCGGCCTGCCCTGGGTGAATACCCTGGCCGCCGACCGCGAGGGCAAGGTGCTGTTTGCGGACGCCAGCGTCGTGCCGCACATGGGTGCGCAAAAGTTCGGCAACGGCTGCCTGCTCTTGCAGGCGGCCTTGCTGTTCGACGGTTCGCGCAGCAGCTGCGGCTGGGGCCAGGATGCCGACGCGCCGGCCGGGATCTTTTCCCCGGCCAACGGACCATGGACGATCCGCAGCGACTATGTCGGCAACTCGAACGACAGCTACTGGCTGAACAATCCGAAGGCCTTGCTCACCGGCGCGGCCCCGCTCGGCTTCTCGCCGCTGTATGGCCGCGCCGGCGTGGAGCAGAGCCTGCGTACCCGGATTGGTTTCCGCCAGTTCGACGAACTGGCGCTGACGAAAAAGATCGGCCTGGGCGACCTGCAGGCGCTGGCCTTTGCCAATCGTCTGTATGCGGCCGAGCTGGTGCTGCCCGCATTGCTGCAGGCTTGCACGGCCGGTGGCGAGACCATCCTGCTGCAAGCCTGCGCCGCGCTGGCGGCCTGGGACCGCCGCGTGAACATCGACAGCCGCGGCGCCGTCTTGTTCCGCGAGTTCTGGAACAATGCCGCCGCCATTCCCAACAAATGGGCGCTGCCGTTCAACCCGGCCGATCCGGTCAATACACCGAGCGGCGTTGCGCCAGGCGCCATGCCGGGTATGCTCGCCGCGCTGAAGACTGCCGCGCTCAAGCTGCAAGCTTTCGGCATTGCGTTCGATGCCAGGCTCGGCGACTATCAGACGGAAACGAAGAATGGCGCGCGCATCCCCTTGCATGGCGGCATCGGCAACATCGACGGCTCGTATAACTCGCTGACCATGCGCACGGGCTTGAGCGCCACCGGCTATAACGGCGTGCACTGGGGCCAGAGCTATATCCAGACGGTAAGTTTCGACGACCAGGGGCCGGTCGCCCAGGCCATGCTGACCTACGGCCAGTCGACCAATCCCGCCTCGCCGTATTACGCGGACCAAACGGCGGTGTACTCGCGCAAGGAGTGGCCGGCCATGCCCTTTAACGAAGAGAAGATCAGGGCCGATGCAAACTACTCGGCCATCAGTCTGGCGAGCGAATAAATACCGATGTGTCACCGGAGCCCCGTCCGCGAGAAAGCACTTGCGGACCGCGCGCGGGGTTCGCTATAATTCGCCTCCTGCTTCGGCAGGCCCGCTGAAAACGGCACCGCAACCAGGTGTTGCGCGGACAGAGGAAGCCGCGCAAAGCGCGGTGCACGCAAGAAAAAGAGTTTGACGAA